>JAUXXN010000440.1 GCA_030684755.1 Hydrogenophaga sp. | reverse complement strand
CACCAATGTGCAGTCGGTTTGCGCCAAGCTTTGTTCCACGCCCGCCATGCCATCGGGCAGCAATCCGAACAGCTCTCCTGTGTGCAAAGTGAGCACGGGTTGTTGATGGGTGTCCAACAGGCTGACGCTACCCGACACCAGCCAGTGCAACTGTTGTTGCAGCTCGGCTGGCTCACAGACTTGTGCACCCGCAGCCACCGACTTCACAACAAGCGTATCTACCAGCTTGTTTTGGGTGTCGTTGGACAGCAATCCAAAAGCGCGGTGCGTCTTTATGAGGTCGGCCAATGGCCGGGTATGGGTGGCGTTGTTTGTCATGGGTCTTGTGGGTCTTGTGGGTCTTGTGGAATCAAAAAAACATGCTACACCGTCCAGGGTGACCTATCACGGGGTTAACCCTCTCAGGGTTTGACCTGCATCAGAGGGTTGGTGAGAGCGCGTGTAAGAACGCGGTAAGGTCTGGATTCAGAATGGCGACACCGTTACCGCAGGCTTACATGTTTTTAATGATTTCTGCGCTCAAACTGATCACCGAAATAGCGTTGTTGGCGCTTTTGGGTCAGTGGATTTTGGGCTTGCTGGCTGGCCAGCGCAAACAACACAATGTTTTTTATCAGGTGCTGCAGATCATCGGGCGGCCGTTCGTGCGTTTGACGCGCTGGGTTACTCCGCGCATTGTGTTAGACCGCCACCTGCCCTTGGTAGCGTTTCTGCTGCTCGGCTTTGTTTGGTTGTCGGCCACCGCTGCCAAAATTACCCACTGTCTGAAGGTGGGGGTGGCTTTGTGCCAATAAGTCTTCGCGCAAGGCGCAGGCTTGTTCATTGGCAGGTGCGCATTTTCTTGTTGCTGGGTCGTCAGCACCAAGCCCTGGGGCTTATCTCCCGAGCGCTGCAGGCCGACCCCACCGATGTGCAGGCGCTGGCCTCGCGCGCCCATGTGCTGGCCGAACAGGGTGAAAAGCCTGCGGCTCTTCAAGCCTTGGCACAGTTGGTGTCGGTTGCGCCAGAGCATTCGGCTGGCTGGTTCAACTATGGCTTCCTGAGCGAAGACATGGGCTTGCTGGAGCAGGCTGAGAGCGCATTCCAGCGCGCCATCGCACTCGACCCTCAGTTTGACCGTGCCTGGTACGGACTGGCGCTCAGCCTGATCCGCCAACGCCGGCTCGAAGAAGCCATCACAGCGTTGAAAAAAAATACCGAACTGCAGCCCATGAGCCCCTACGGTTGGTATCAGCTGGCACGTGTGCATGTGGAGAGGCAAGAGTCCGAAGAGGCGGCAAAAATCATCCGTCATTTGCGTCGGTTTGAGCCCAAAGTTGCCGATCAACTGGAGCGCGAAACGGGTCTGCGCGCGGCACGGCTTGATGTGGTTTGATCTGGAAGGGGCCATAGCCCCGAGCCTGTCGTGTTGATGCGGCAGGCTCCCATAGAACAGTGGTTCCTGGCGCAGGCTGGGTCCATGATGTGCCCATTAGGGCGATGTTGACTGAGGTGAATACCGTGGAACTGACCGAAAATCACAGCCTTTACTGGCGGAAGAACCTCCGCATCACAGCCTTATTGCTCGCCATTTGGTTTGTGGTGACATTCGTGGTGAGCTATTTCGCCCGAGAACTGAGTTTCAGCTTTTTTGGATGGCCATTCAGTTTCTGGATGGGTGCTCAGGGCTCGCTGGTGGTGTACTGCCTGATCATTGGTTACTACGCGTTTTACATGAACCGACTCGATATTGAGCACGGTGTCGAAGAACTTGAGGATTGACGGCGTGGCGGGAAGTTTCGAAACCGCACGTGAAGCTGGTAAGGGTGAGGCAAACCGGGCCTTTCGTTTGCAGCTGAACAAGGTCTACAAATGGTACACAGGCGGTTTTTTTGTCTTTGTGATCGCTTTGGCTGTTCTTGAGCAGCTGGGCCTGTCGCGAGAGTGGATCGGCTTTATCTTCTTGCTGGCCACCATTGGTTTGTATGCGGGCATCGGAATCATGAGCCGCACCACCGACGCGGCCGAGTATTACGTGGCCGGGCGGCGTGTGCCAGCGGTGTACAACGGCATGGCCACCGGCGCCGACTGGATGTCCGCTGCCTCGTTCATCGGGATGGCGGGCACGCTGTACCTCACCGGTTACAGTGGCTTGGCCTTCATCATGGGTTGGACCGGCGGGTACTGCCTGGTGGCGTTGTTCCTTGCGCCTTACTTGCGCAAGTTTGGCCAATTCACTATTCCCGATTTTTTGGGGGAACGCTACGGTGGCAACCTGCCGCGTTTTATTGGTATTTTTGCGGCTATCTTGTGCTCTTTTACCTACGTAGTGGCACAAATTTACGGCGTTGGCCTGATCACGTCCCGCCTCACCGGCGTGGCTTTTGAGCTGGGCGTGTTCTTGGGTCTGGGCGGAATTTTGGTGTGCTCTTTTCTGGGGGGCATGCGAGCCGTCACCTGGACCCAGGTCGCCCAATACATCGTCCTGATCGTGGCTTACATGATTCCAGTGGTGTGGCTGTCGGTGAAGCAAACCAACTTCCCTGTTCCTCAGGCCATTTACGGCTACCAGCTGGAAAAAGTCACAGCCAAAGAAAAGTTGCTGACCAACGATCCTAAAGAACTGGAGGTTCGGGAGATATTCAAGCAACGCGCAGCAGAGTTGACGGAGAAACTCAAAGACCCGGGCGCGGCATTGAAGGCCGATAAAGCGGCGGCCGAAGCCCGTTTGGTTGAACTGCGTGCGGCCAACGCACCGTCGAGGACCATTTCCACGGCCGAAAGAGCGGTCTCGTCGCTGCCCAAGGACGAAGCATCTGCCAAAGCCGCCTGGACCCGAGACAAAGAGCTGGCCGAAACCAAGTCCAAGCCGCTCAATGGCATGCCGCCCCATGCAGCGCAGTTCGCCGGTGATCCCCTGGGCGATGCCCAGGCGCAAGCCACGTACGACAACTCGCGGCGCAATTTCCTCGCCCTGATTTTTTGCCTGATGATCGGTACCGCAGCCTTGCCGCACATCCTGATGCGCTACTACACCGTGCCCAGCGTAAAGGAGGCCCGCCAATCGGTCACTTGGTCGTTGTTTTTTATTTTTCTGTTGTATTTCACGGCGCCAGCTTTGGCTGTGTTGGTGAAGTTTGAGGTGTTTCATGTGCTGATCGGAACCCCGATCGATCAGTTGCCCGCATGGGTAGCCTCGTGGAACAAGGTCGATCCGAGCTTGATGTCGATCACCGATGTCAATAAAGATGGCATTCTGCAACTCAATGAAATGAGCATCGGCGGCGACATCATCGTGCTGGCCACGGCAGAAATTGGAGGCCTGCCTTATGTGATCTCGGGCCTGGTGGCCGCCGGTGGTTTGGCGGCGGCCTTGTCCACCGCAGATGGCTTGCTGCTCACCATCGCCAACGCTCTCTCGCACGACCTGTACTACAAGATGATCGATCCGAACGCCTCTACCGCCCGCAGAGTCACCATCTCCAAGGTTCTGTTGCTCATGGTGGCGTTGGTGGCTGCTTATGTGGCGGCACAGAAGCCCGCCGACATCCTGTTTCTGGTGTCTGCCGCATTTTCGTTCGCAGCTGCAGCGTTTTTCCCGGCGCTGGTGCTGGGCATCTTTTGGAAGCGGGCCACAGGTATTGCCGCCTCACTGGGCATGATTGCGGGTCTGGGGATTACCTTCTATTACATGGTGACCACGCAGCCCTGGCTCCGTGACGTTTTCGGTGTGACCACACCCATCGAGTTGTGGTGGGGCATCCTGCCTATTTCAGCTGGTGTTTTTGGGGTTCCACTGGGTTTTGTTGTGATCATCCTCGTCAGCATGGTGACCACAGCACCCAGCCGCAAAGTGCAGAAGCTGGTGGAGCATGTGCGCTACCCCAATCTGAGAGAACCCTGACCGAACACCTGTTCTTCAGCCCTGACTCAGTTTTGTTCGAGTTGGGGCCGATATGCGCCCAAGATTTAGATTTTCGAGTGCCCAGTGTTTTCTTGCTAGAATCAAAGGCTTGCCTTGCTGCACCCCAAACAGACGCTGGGGGCGGCTTTTTTATCCACAAGGAGAGTCTATGCGTCATTACGAAATCGTTTTGCTGATCCATCCGGATCAAAGCGAACAAGTTCCGGCCATGCTGGAGCGCTACAAGGGCATGATCACGGCCGGCAACGGCAAGATCCACCGCGTTGAAGACTGGGGCCGCCGTCAGATGGCTTACCAGATCAACAAGCTGTCCAAGGCCCATTACCTGTGCGTCAACATTGAAGCCGACCAAGCCGTCATGGCCGAACTCGAACACGCCTTCAAGTTCAACGACGCCGTGCTGCGCCACCTCACCGTGCTCAAGAAGAAAGCCGATACCGGCCCATCTTCCATGATGAAGACGGTTGAGCGCGAAGAAGCCCGCAAGTCCCAGCCTCAACAGCAGGAACAGGCCTCAGCGTAATTGCGCTGCGTGACGACGTCAGCGGGTGAACCAACTTCAATTGTCCGCCGTGGTGGTGCAGGTGCAGAGCCTGCGTTACACACCGGCAGGCATACCGGCTCTCAACATCGTGCTCGAACACGGCTCCGAGATCGTTGAAATGGACACCCCC
The DNA here is from genome assembly GCA_030684755.1 of Hydrogenophaga sp. Lineage (GTDB taxonomy): Bacteria > Pseudomonadota > Gammaproteobacteria > Burkholderiales > Burkholderiaceae_C > Hydrogenophaga. The sequence goes on along the minus strand of JAUXXN010000440.1, from coordinate 2,855 downwards.
CGGCTCGTGAAATTGCAGCTCAAGGCCGTGGCCTTTGGTGCGCAAGCAGAGGTTTTGTCCCGTCAAGGACTTGACTCCAGCTGCCAGTTTCATGGCTTTCTGACGAACGCCCGCAACGGCAAAGGCGTTGTGTTCCATATCCAAGATTTCAGCAAGACATAGGAAAGCCCATCATGGCTACACCAAAACGTTTCAACAAAGACAAGCGTCCCAAGCGCAACACCCAATCGCTGCTGTTCAAGCGCAAGCGCTTTTGCCGCTTCACGGTAGCCAACGTTGAAGAAGTTGACTACAAGGACGTTGATGTCCTGCGCGACTTCATCGCCGAAAACGGCAAGATCATCCCCGCGCGCCTCACCGGTACGCGTGCCTTCTACCAGCGCCAAGTCAACACCGCCATCAAGCGTGCCCGCTTCCTGGCCATGTTGCCTTACAGCGACCAGCACCGCGTCTGAAAGAGAGCCTGACATGCAAATCATCCTGCTCGACAAAGTTAACAATCTCGGCGCCTTGGGCGATGTGGTCAAGGTCAAAGACGGTTACGCACGTAACTTCCTGATCCCCACCGGCCGTGCACGCCGCGCCACCTCCAACGCCATTGCCGAATTCGAAGCACGCCGTGCCGAACTCGAAAAAGTGGCCGCTGCCAAGCACGCTGAAGCTGTTGCCTTGGGTGAAAAGCTGGCTGCTGTGACGCTCAAGCTGTCGCAAAAAGCTGGTGTGGACGGACGCCTGTTTGGCTCTGTCACCAACCACGACGTGTCCGAAGAGCTGAACAAGCAAGGTTTTGCTGTGAACAAGTCGCAAGTGCGCATGCCCAGCGGCCCGCTGAAGTTGGTGGGTGACTACACGGTGAGCGTACATCTGCACACCGACGTGAACGTGGACGTGAACGTTTCCGTGCTCGGCGAAACCGCCTAACCGAATGGTGCTGGCGCGCAAGCGCCACGCCCAAAAGCCGCCGCGCCTTCGGGTCGGCGGCTTTTTTCATTGTTCGCTTCACAGGGTGGGATTTGTTATTTATATCCCCTCCCTCTTAGTAGTTATCAGTAGTTATCCCGTGAAGTCCACGGGCTATGCACAGAATATACACAGCTTGTCCATAGGCTTACATCTATGACGTCTGGTCGCTCAGGACGTACTATGGTTGGCCATTCAAAGAGAGCCCATGTCTGACGTTTTTTCCGATCCTTTTCCTTCTTTTGACGCCAGTACGGACCTGGCCAGCCCAAGCCCCGACCGCCAAGTGGCACAGTTGCGTGTGCCACCGCACTCGATTGAGTCCGAGTCCAGTGTGCTCGGGGGCTTGTTGTTGGACAACGCCGCCTGGGACAGGGTGGCCGATTTGCTCAACGAATCGGACTTTTACCGTTTTGAGCACCGTTTGACGTATTCGGCCATTGCCACGCTGGTCAACGCCAGCAAGCCCGCCGACGTGGTGACGGTTTACGAGCACCTACAAAACCTGGGTAAGGCCGACGAAGCAGGGGGGTTGGCTTACCTCAATTCACTGGCGCAATACGTGCCGAGTGCGGCCAACATCCGCCGCTATGCCGAAATCGTGCGCGAGCGCGCCATTTTGCGCAAACTGATCACCGCCAGCGATGAAATTGCCACCTCCGCCTTCAACACCCAGGGCAGGCCGGTGGACAAAATTTTGGACGAAGCCGAGCAAAAAATCTTCCATATTGGGGAAGAGGGCTCGCGCATGAAAGAGGGCTTTCAGGGCATGGACACGCTCGTGGTTGAGCTGCTTGACCGCGTGCAGGAAATGGCCGACAACCCTAACGACGTGACCGGCGTTCCCACAGGTTTTGTGGATTTGGACCGTATGACCTCGGGTTTGCAGGCAGGCGATTTGATCGTGCTGGCTGCTCGCCCTTCGATGGGAAAAACCGCTTTTGCCATCAACATCGCTGAGCATGTGGCGCTGAACGAAGGCCTGCCGGTGGCTGTTTTTTCGATGGAGATGGGCGCGTCGCAATTGGCGGTGCGTATCGTGGGCTCCATCGGGCGCATCAACCAAAGCCATCTGCGCAGTGGCAAGCTGACCGACGACGAATGGCCTCGCCTGACGGAAGCCATTGAAAAGCTGCGCAATGTCTCGTTGCACATCGACGAAACACCGGGCCTGAACCCGAGTGTGTTGCGGGCCAATGCGCGGCGTTTATCGCGCCAATGCGGCAAATTGGGCCTGATCGTGGTGGACTATTTGCAGCTGATGAGCGGCAGCGGCTCCGACGGCGACAATCGAGCGTCTGAGTTGGGCGAATTCTCGCGCGGCTTGAAGATGCTGGCCAAAGAGCTGCAGTGCCCAGTGATTGCGCTCTCGCAGCTCAACCGCTCGGTGGAAACGCGCACCGACAAACGTCCTATGATGAGCGACCTGCGCGAATCGGGCGCCATTGAGCAAGATGCGGACATCATTATGTTCATCTACCGCGATGAGTACTACACCAAGGACGCTTGCAAAGAACCGGGCGTGGCCGAGATCATCATTGGCAAGCAGCGCAACGGCCCCACTGGCGTCGTCAAACTGGCGTTCTTAAACATGTTGACCCGGTTTGAGAGTTTGGCGGGCGGGGGAGATTACTGAGTGCCACGACACAACAAAAAAACCGGCCTAGGCCGGTTTTTTTGTTGTGTCGTGCGCGACTTTTACAATACTTCGCTGGCAAAGTCAGCCAGTCTGGAGCGTTCACCGCGCGCCAGCGTGATGTGCCCACCGTGTGGCCAGCCTTTGAATCGGTCCACAGCAAAGGTGAGGCCCGACGAACCTTCTGTGAGGTAAGGGGTGTCAATTTGTGCCAAATTGCCCATGCAGATGATTTTGGTGCCGGGGCCTGCGCGGGTGA
>JAUXXN010000437.1 GCA_030684755.1 Hydrogenophaga sp. | reverse complement strand
GCCCGCGTCTTGCCAGGTGTGGGTGCCAAAGTCTTGCGCCTGCATCCATTGCCCCAAGGTCTGGGCGCGAGATTGAAGAATGGGCGCTGCCGTGGTGGTGTCGGTGCTGCTCAGGTGGGTGCCGTCGTAGCGCACCCAGTGCGCTTGCAGCTCGTCGGCGTTGAACAGCAGTTTGGCCTGGGTTTGGAAATGGTCAAAGTTCAGCGCGACCACCCACCAAAACACACGCCCGTTGGTGCGCCAGGGCAGGTACAGGGGCACGAAGCTGCTGGCTTCTTGAAGCGGTTGCTGGCTGGCAGCCGGCCAACGGTTCCAGTCGCGCCCCGGTATGCTTCGGCCCATGCGCACCATGGAAACGTCGGGCCCTGCCTGGGGGTAGGCGGTACTCAGGTCCACCCGGATGCCGATGTTGTCGCGGTTCGAGCTGCTCAGAATGCGGCCCTCGCTGTCGGCGATGGACAGCGAGCGTGCAAACGGCATGCTGCGCTCACGGCTTTGCAGCTCCTGATTCAGCATGGCCACCGAGCCCGGGTCACCGGTGAATTGCTCTTGCAACGCATGCCCCGACAACTCCAGCACACGCAGCGCTTGGGTCAGGCTGTCTTCCAAGCTGGTGGTGTAGAGCTGGGTGCTGGCCAAGCCGTCTTGAAGGGCTTGCTCCCGCAAGCGCAGCGTCGTGTACCCAAACGCACCCAACCAAGCCGCCAGCACCGCAGCCGCCACGGTGTACCAGAGCAGGCGGGAGGCGCGGTCCAATTTAGCGCGCAGCATGGGGCAATCTGGGTGTCAAAGCCTGCGGCCTCGCTGGCTCAGCGCGCCACAATGGGTTCTAACCCATGGCGCTTGGCGTTGTTCAGCAACCGACCATCGGCTTTCATGGCCGCCAGTTCTTTTTCAACCCGGCTGTGAAAAGCGTCGTCGCCTGGTTTCATGGCCCAGGCGTAGGGCGTCAGGTGGTAGGTTTCGGTGGGTGCCACCAGCCGTGCCCAGTCGTTTTGTTGCAGCATGCGGCGGCTGAAGGGGTAGTCGGTCATGAACACGTCGGCCCGCCCAGCCTGCACCTCTTGCTCGCGAGCGGCCGGGGTGTTCACCACCAGGAGTTGCGCCTGCTTCAGCCGGGCCTTCATCAAGGGTTCGTGCAGGGTGCCTTTGGCCACCACCACCACCGAACCGGCTTGGTCGATGTCGGCCCAACCTTGGATGCGGCGGTTGGTGCGGGTGGTGATGGCGTACACGTCGCTGACCAAGTGGGGTTGGGTAAAGCGCAGATACTGTTGTCGCTGTGGCGTGATGCCGATGGCAAACATGGCCAAGTCGCACCGGTCTGAAATGACGTCCTGCACCAGTTGGGCGAAAGAGCTGTCCACAAACGCCACCTGCACGCCCAGCGCCTTGGCCAGGTCTCGGGCGTTGTCAATGTCGATACCGCTGAGTTCCTGGGATCTGGGGTTGCGGTAGGTGATGCTGTAGTAGTCGGGCCAGATGCACACGCGAAGGGTGTTGCTGGCGGCCATGCGCTCCAGCCGTGTGCTTTCTTCTGCCAGCGCCGAGGTGGACAGGCCGATGCAGAGCCAACCCATTGCAAGAAAAAGCCGGTTGATGAGCAACATCTGGAAAAATTTCAATCAAGTGTGACAAAAAGCAAGGAGTCGTAGTTTATTGCATGACCGTGGGGGCACACCGTGCCCCTTACCGAGCCCGCATCCACATGGTCAGCTACCGCTGAGCTCTGCGCGCCTTTCAAAATGAGAATTGCTGCTTCAGCGGTGGGCTTATTGATGTGCGTTTTCACGGAATGCACCTGCCAGTGAACAAAGCGTTCAGTCGTCCGACATGTTCCAGGGGTTTTAGGCGGCGATGCAATTCGACTGTTGGCGAAGCGCTGCCGGTGTGACCAAGTTCAGCGAACCAAACAAATTCTTGGGGTCGCTCAGTTGCGGAATCAGCGCCATGCGCTCACCCATGCCCAGCCGAACCGCGCTGTCCATCATGAAGCGCAGGGCCGAAAAGTCTTCCAGCGCGAAGCCCACCGAGTCGAACACCGTGACCTGCTCGGCGCTGTCGCGCCCGGCGCGTTCACCGCGCAGCACCCGCCAGAGTTCGTTCACAGCAAAGTCGGCTGGTTTGTGCTGAATTTCCCCCTCCACGCGCGACTGCGGCTCGTACTCCACAAACACCTTGGCTGCGTCGAGGATGTCACCGTGCAGCTCGGTCTTGCCCGGGCAGTCGCCGCCCACGGCATTCAGGTGCATGCCGGGTTCGATCATGTCGGGCGTGAGGATCAGGGCCATGGTCTTGTCGGCGGTCACGGTGGTCACGATGTCCGCACCGCTCGCAGCCTCGGCGGTGTTCTGGCACACCGTGATGTGCAGGCCGCTGCCTTGCAGGTTGGCCACCAGCTTGGCGCTGGCGGCGGGGTCCACGTCGAACACGCGCAGGGTGGTGATGCCCACCAAATGCTGAAAAGCCAACGCCTGAAACTCGCTCTGTGCGCCGTTGCCAATCAGCGCCATCACGCGGCTCTCGGGCCGGGCCAGGGTCTGCGCGGCCAGGGCCGACATGGCGGCTGTGCGCAGTGCGGTGGTGAGCGTGAGCTCGCTCAGGAAGAGCGGGGCGCCGGTGTCCACGACGGCCACCACGACAAACGCCTTCACGGTGGAGAGCCCCAAACGCGTGTTGCCGGGGTGGCCATTCACATATTTGAAGCTGTAGCGGTGGTCGTCTGCCACGGGCATGAGCTCAATCACGCCGTCTTTGGAGTGCGCCGCCGTGCGTGCGCTCTTGTCGAAATCGGCCCAGCGCAAGAAGTCGGTGCGGATGTGTTCGGCCATGTGCGCCAAGCAGTGTGGCAAGCCCAGGCGGCGCACCAGCTCGGCGGCTTCGGGCGCGCTCAGGTACAGGGTGCCAGTGTCTTTGAATCGGGTCAGGTCGGTGTTGTTCATGGTCGTCTCTTGGGGGGTGGCGTCGGTTCGCCAAGCTGTGCGTCCAGTTTGCCTGGGTGGTGCATCAATGAAAATCGGCAACAAAGTAGAAAAATGGCAGAAAATTGCACATTTCGACAATCTTGATTGGCGTTTTGACCATGGACCAGCTCGACCAGCAACTCATTGCCCTGTTGCGGCAAGACGCCCGGCTTTCGGTGGCCGACCTCGCGCACAAGCTCCAGGTGTCGCGCGGCACCGTCACCAACCGGCTGCGCAAACTGGAAGACACGCAGGTGATCGTGGGCTACACCGTGCGCCTGCGGCCCGAAGCGCAGCCCGAACGCATCAAGGCCTGGATGAGCGTGCAGGTAGAAGGCAACCAGACCCGGCTGGTGATTGCGAGCCTGCTGGGCGAGCCCGGTGTGGCCGCGCTGCACGACACCAACGGCCGCTGGGACCTGCTGGCCGAACTGGAGGTGGGGAGCATGAAAGAGCTTTCGGACGTGCTGGAGCGCGTGCGCCTCATCAGCGGCATACGCGGCACCGAAACCAGCATCCACCTGGCCAGCTACCGCTGAATTCCGCCCACCGCCGCGACACCCCCGGCGCCGGCCCGCAGGTACCATGTTCGCCCACAACACAACGAGGAGACACACCGTGATCAGAACCTTGAAATGGCTGGTGGCGGCCGTGCTGCTGCTGGCTTTGCTGGCCGCTCTGGGGGCCTACGGATGGCTGCGCAGCGCGGGCCGCGCCCAGGTAGACGGCGAGTTAAAACTCAGCGGCCTCAGCGCGCCGGTGAAGGTGCTGCGCGACGGCCACGGCGTGCCCTACATCTTTGCGGCCAACACGCCCGACCTGTTTCGCGCCCAGGGCTTCGTCACCGCGCAGCACCGGCTGATGCAGATGGAGCTGTACCGCGCCTCCTGGCGCGGCGAGCTGGCTGCCAGCTTTGGTGAAGCCGCGCTGCCCAGCGACATCCGCATGCGCGTGCTGGGCATTGCCCGCAACGGCGAGCGCCATGCGCAACACATCTCCGCCGAAACCCGCGCGTTTTTGCAGTCCTATGTGGACGGCGTCAACGCCTACGTGCAAGACCACACCGCCGACCACCCGGTCGAGCTGCGCATCGCCGGGCTGGTGCCCAAGCCCTGGCGCGTGGCCGATCTCGTCACGCTGGTGCATTTTGTGCACCACACCCACGCCACCAACTTCAAAACCGAGGTGGTGGCACAAAAGCTGATTGACCAAATTGGCCCAGAGCGCGCCCGCGAACTCTTTCCGCTGCTGAACAACCCCGACTGGCCCGACAGCAGCGTGCGCCGCCAGGCCGCTGCACCAGCGCCTGCGTCCGAACACACCGCCGCGCTCGGCCTGGACTGGGACCACCTGCTGGTGCGCCCCGACACCCTGAACCACCAGGGCCTGGGCTCCAACAACTGGGCCGTGGGCCCTTCGCGCAGCGCCTCGGGCCAGGCCATGCTGGCCAACGATCCGCACCTGGACAACCGCATCCTGCCCGGCATGTGGCACCCCGTGGGCCTGTTCGCGCCCGGCATCCAGGCCGTGGGCGCAGCCCTGCCCGGCGTGCCCGGCATCCTGGTGGGGCGCACACAGCATGTGGCCTTTGGCGTGACCAACGCCTATGGCGACGTGCAAGACCTCTATATTGAAACGCTGGACCCGGCCAATCCCCAGCACTACCTGGACGGCGGGCGCAGCGTGCCCTTTGGCACCGTGAACGAAACCATTCGCGTGAAAGACAGCGCTGCTCCCGGCGGTGTGCGTGAGCACGCACTCACCGTGCGCACCACGAAGCGCGGCCCCGTCATCAGCGACCACCCCGGCCTGGGCCCCAAGGGCGACAAGCTGCTGGTGCTGCGCTCCACCGACGCCGAAGTGCTCGGCCCGGTCATCGGGCTCGAAGGCTTCTTGACCGCGCCCAACGCCGCCGCCTTTGACGCCGAGGTGCAAAAAATCGACCTCATGATGTTCAACTTCGTGTTTGCCGACGCGCAAGGCGCCATCGGCCACCGCGCCAGCGGCGCCGTGCCCATCCGCGCCGGGGCCGACGGCAGCGCGCCCCGCCTGCCCCCGGCCAACGGTGGCGACGACTGGATCGGCTTCATCCCCAAAGACCGCATGCCTGGCCAGCTGAACCCCGCGCGCGCCTGGGTGGGCACCGCCAACCACGACACCCGCCCCGACGGCTTCCCCTGGTACTACACCAACTACGTGGCGCCCGACTACCGCTACCAGCGCATGCGCCAGGTGCTGGACAGCGCCAGCCAGATGCGGGTAGACGACCACTGGGCCCTGATGCGCGACGACCGCAACCTGCAAAGCGACGTGTTGCGCCCGCTGATGGTGGCAGCCCTGCAAAACGACCCAGCCCACGCCGACCTGGCCGCGCTGCTGGCCGCCTGGGACGGCGTGGACCGCGCCGAAGCCGCCGCGCCGCTGGTGTACCAGGCGCTCTACCGCGAGGTGGCGCTGGGCACCTTCGTGGATGAACTCGGCGCCGACACCGCAGGCGACATGCTCTCCAGCTGGTATTTCTGGCAACAGCGCTTTGCCGCTCTGGTGGCCACGCCCAACGCCCACTGGTTTGACGACGTGACCACCCCCGACCGTCAGGAAACCCTGACTGATGTGATCCGCAGCGCCGCCCCGCGCGCCCGCGCCCTGATCGAAGCGCAGCAAGGTACCGATGCGTCGAAATGGCAATGGGGCAAGTCCCACCGCCTCGCCTTCGTGAGCCCGCTGCGCCGCAAAGGCGCCGGGCAAGAGCTGGTGGGCGGTTTCTCCATCGACAAGTCCGGCAGCGGCGAAACCCTGAACCGGGGCGTGTACGACTTCATGGCCCCGTTCGACACCAAGTTCTTCGCCTCCATGCAACTGGTGGTGGACTTTGGCGACCCCGACAAGATCGAAGCCGTGCTGGCCGGCGGCGTGAGCGAGCGCCATTTCCAACCCCACCAAAACGACCAGGCCCGCTTGTGGGCTGCCGGCCAGCGCACCGCGTGGTGGTTCAACCCGGTGCAGGTGGAGGCGCATGCGGTGGCGCGGGCTGTGTTGGTGCCTTGAATGCCACCTCCATCGCCCCAAACCCCTTTGACCGCCGCCGACTACCTCGCATGGGAAGATGCCCAGGTCGTGCGCAGCGAGTTCATCGACGGCCAACTGCACGCCAAGGAACCAAGCACGCTGGGCCACAACGCGGCTGCTGGCGCAATGGCCGCCACCCTGCGCCAACACCTCAAAGGCAGCCCGTGTCGGGCGTTTGTGTCCGGCATGCGGGTGCGAGTACAGGAAAGCAACAGCTTTTTTTACCCCGATGTGGTGGTGGGTTGCCAGCCCGCAGAACTGGCCGACGCCAAGGCGCTGGCACTCGCTGCGCCCACGCTGATTGCCGAAGTGCTGTCCCCCAGCACCGCCGCCTTTGACCGAGGCGGCAAATTTGCCCACTACCGCCTGCTCGACAGCCTGCAAGAGTACGTGCTCATCGACCCCGACACGGCACAGGTGGATGTGTTCCGCCGCAACGCCGCCAACCGCTGGGAGCTGTTCCCCAGCATGGGTGCCAGCGTCACCGTGGAACTGGCCAGCGTGGGCTGGGTGGGCACGGTGGCGGATTGGCTGGAGTAGGGCTGAATTCGCAGCGTCCCCAGGGCGCGGTCAGCCACCCAGTACGATGGGCAAGGCATTCAACCAGCGGGGCCAGTCAAACCCCACCACCCAGGAGACAAGAAAACATGTTCAATCACATCATGGTCGGTTCCAACGACATCGAGCGCTCGAAACGGTTTTATGACGCTGCACTGGGCGTGCTCGGCGTGGGTGAGCCGGTGCGCAACGTGGCCAGCAGCGGCCACACCCGGCTTTTTTACCGCCATGCGGGCGGCACGTTTTGCGTGACGGAGCCCATCAACGG
>JAUXXN010000436.1 GCA_030684755.1 Hydrogenophaga sp. | reverse complement strand
CGGTGCGCAAACGCCCATGCCGCTCACGCTGGACGTGCAAGGCGACGTGCAAACCAGCGTGCCGGGTGGCGCCAACATCACCCTGCAAGCCACGGCACAGGTCAGCGGTTTTTTGAGCGGGCTCGGTGCCTCACTGGACGTGAGCGCCCGCGTACACACCCCAACAGACAACCCTGCCACCCCCACCTTGGTGGCGCAAGCCCAAGTCATGCCCTGGGCCACACAACCCCTGGCCAGTGCCGACGCCACCGCCCACCAGCTCAACCTGGCCACGCTCTGGCCGCAAGCGCCCACCACCTCGCTGTCGGGTACGCTGCGTGCACAACCCGAAGGCGACACCTGGCGCGCCACGGTGCGCCTGACCAACAGCCTCAGCGGCCCCGCCGACCGGCAACGTGTGCCGCTGCAAAGACTGCACGCCGAGGTGGAGCAGCAAGGCACCCGCTGGACCTTCTCAGGGCTCGACGCCCAACTGGGCGGCGGACGCGTGCAAGGTGACGCACAAATTCAACTGGGCAGGGCAACTGCCACCACAAGCACCCCGCCAGCGCCCGAATCCCAGCGGCCCGCCACGGGGGACACCTGGCAAGGCGACTTGCGGCTCAGCGGCATCAACCCCGCCATGCTGTGGAGCACGCTGGCACCGGCCGCGCTGGACGGCACGCTCACCGCCCGCACGGTAGACGCCGGTAGCCCCCAGGAGTCGATAGACCTGAACGCGCTGATCCAACCCAGTGGCCGCCAACCCGCCGGTGCGCAACTGGCCGGACTGCGCCTGCGCGAACTGCGCTTGCAAGGCCGCTGGCAACCCACCGCCGCCGACCCCACCCAGGGCGTGCTCGACCTGCGCGACGCCCAGATCAGCCTGGCCGACGCACAGCTGCAAACCAGCGGCCAGTTCGACACCGCCCGCAGCCAGTTCAAAGGCCAGTTGGCGCTGCAATGGCCCGGCGCTCAAGCGCAGTGGCAAGGCCTGCTGGGCCACAGCGCAGGCGAAGGCATTGCCAGCCTGCAGGTTGACGATGCCAGCCGCATGCTCGCCTGGGTGCGCAGCCTGCAAACCCTGCCCGTGGTGGGCCCGCCGCTGCGCGCCTGGCTGGACACCCAGCCCGACCTGTCCACCCAAGGCAGCGCCCAACTGAACGCAAAATGGCAAGGGGGCTTGGGCGCCCTGGGCTACCCAGCACCCGCCACAGCGCCCACCACAGCCCCGCTGCCCAACCTTCAAGCCACGCTGGACATACCCCGGCTGGTGCTGCAACCCGGCCCAGACAGCAACGACAGCATCACCCTCAGCGCCCTGCGGCTACAGGCCAGCGGCCGCCTAGACGACCTGCAACTGAGCGCCCAAGGCACGCTGGCCCAGGCACCCTGGAGCGGCCAGTTGGACACCCAAGGCCAGTTCAAAAGCACCCAGCGCTCCGCCCAAGGCACCGCCAGCTGGCAAGCGGGCCAGCTCAACCTGAGCCGCCTGCTGCTGAGCGTGAGCGATGCCTCGCGCAAAGACCGCGTCACCCACTGGACCCTGCAAAACACCCAAGCCCTGAGCGGCCAATGGCAAAACACCCCGCAAGGCATGCGCCTGGACGCGGGCACCGGGCGCCTGCAACTGCTGCCCTCCGTGCGCCGCACCGGCACCAACGCCGCTCCGCTCCCGGCGCCCGATCTGGGCAACACCCCGCTGAGCGTTGCCTGGGACAGCCTGGTCTGGCAGGCCAACACCCTGCAAACCAGCGGGCGCCTGAGCGACCTGCCAATGGCTTGGGTGGAGGTGCTGGGCACCGCCGAAGGGGCCAAAACCGGACCCCTGACCCGCGCAGGCCTGAGCGGCAACCTGGTCTTTGATGGTCAATGGGACGTTTTGCTGCCCGCCGATACCAGCACCCCGCTGCGCCTCTCGGCCAACCTGCAGCGCAGCCGGGGCGACCTCACGTTGCAAACCGATGGCGCTTCAACCAGCAACAACGGCCAGCGCCTGCAAGCCGGCATACAACAAGCCCAGCTCAACCTCAGCGCGCAAGGCAACCGCTTGCAGGCCAGCCTGCGTTGGGCCAGCGAACGCCTGGGCCAAGCCTCGGCCGACGTCAGCACCGAACTCACCCCGCGCAGCGCGAGCGCCACCAACACCGAAACCAGCGCCCTAGACCACTGGTGGCCCGCCAGCGCGCCCGTGCGCGGCACAGCCAGCGCCCAGCTGCCGCAAGTGGGCGTGTGGTCGGCACTGGTGCCCCCGGGCTGGCGCATGCGCGGCACCTTGCAGGCCAACGCCGCACTGACCGGCACACGCGGCGCGCCCCAATGGAGCGGCACCCTGAAGGCCGACGAGCTGGGCCTGCGCTCGGTGGTGGACGGATTCGCCTTCTCCAACGGCCAGTTGCGCGCCACCTTGGCCGGCGACAAAATCACCATCGAACGCTTCAGCCTGCA
>JAUXXN010000435.1 GCA_030684755.1 Hydrogenophaga sp. | reverse complement strand
GTAGGTCACAAATCGCAAGAGCTGGCCGAGCCCATCTGGGTTGAGTTGGGCTGGACCATCGTTCCCCTGCTGATCGTGATTGGTATGGCACTGCCTGCGACCAAAGTGCTCGTAGCCCAGAAAGACACCACCAACAGCGACCTCACCATCAAGGCCACGGGTATGCAGTGGAAGTGGGGTTACGACTACATCAAGGGCGAGGGTGAGGGCATTGGTTTTCTGTCTACGCTGGACAACAGCCACCGCGAGATGTCCAACAGCGGCAAGCCTCCGCCGACTGACAACTACCTGCTCAAGGTGGACAACCCGATGGTTGTGCCTGTGGGCAAAAAAGTACGCATCATCACCACCGCCAACGATGTAATTCACGCTTGGATGGTGCCAGCCTTTGGAGTCAAGCAAGACGCCATTCCTGGCTTTGTGCGCGACACCTGGTTCCGGGCTGAAAAAACCGGCGATTTCTATGGGCAGTGCGCCGAACTCTGTGGCAAGGAACACGCTTACATGCCCATCCACGTGAAGGTAGTGTCGGCTGAGGAGTACAGCGCCTGGGTTGGTGAACAACGAAAAGCCATGGCTGCCGCTGCAGATGATCCATCCAAAGTCTGGGCTCTGACTGACATGATCAAACGTGGCGAGTCGGTGTATGCCGCCAACTGCGTGGCATGTCACCAAGCGACTGGCAAGGGTGCAGGCCCCATCAAACCCTTGGACGGTTCGGTTTTGGTGACCGACGCCAACAATGCGCGTTTCATTGAGGTGATGCTCAATGGCGCAGCTGGCGGTTCCATGCCAGCCTGGAAGCAGTTGTCAGACACCGAGTTGGCAGCCGTAATGACCTACGCCAAGAACACCTGGTCCAACAAAACCGATCAAATCGTGCAGCCCGCCGACGTGGTAGCTGCGCGCAAGTGATCCGTTTGCAGATAATTATTGAGCATTAAAGGAATCGATCATGAGTGCAGTTCTTGACCACCACGACGCACACGGGCACGACCACGACCACCACGCCCCCACGGGCTGGCGCCGTTGGGTCTATGCCACCAACCACAAAGACATTGGCACGCTGTACCTGCTGTTCTCTTTCACCATGTTGATGGTGGGTGGGGTGCTGGCACTGGGCATTCGCGCCGAGCTGTTCCAGCCCGGCCTGCAGTTGGTGAACCCCGGGTTGTTCAACCAGCTCACCACCATGCACGGCCTGATCATGGTGTTCGGCGCCATCATGCCGGCCTTCGTAGGTTTTGCGAACTGGATGATCCCGCTGCAGATTGGCGCATCCGACATGGCCTTTGCCCGCATGAATAACTTCAGCTTCTGGCTGATGGTTCCAGCAGCGGCCATTCTGGCGGGTTCGTTCTTCATGCCCGGTGGCGCACCAGCTGCGGGTTGGACGTTGTACGCACCCCTTACGTTGCAGATGGGCCCGTCCATGGACGCCGCCATCTTCGCCATGCACATCCTGGGTGCATCGTCCATCATGGGCTCGATCAACATCATCGTCACCATCTTGAACATGCGCGCGCCCGGCATGACGCTGATGAAGATGCCCATGTTCTGCTGGACCTGGCTGATCACCGCATACCTGCTGATAGCTGTGATGCCTGTCTTAGCCGGCGCCATCACCATGACGCTGACGGACCGCCACTTCGGCACCAGCTTCTTCAACCCCGCCGGCGGCGGTGACCCTGTGATGTACCAGCACATCTTCTGGTTCTTCGGTCACCCCGAGGTTTACATCATGATCTTGCCGGCTTTCGGCATCGTGAGCCAAGTCGTTCCCGCCTTCGCGCGCAAGAAACTGTTCGGTTACGCGTCCATGGTGTACGCCACCGGTTCCATCGCCATCCTGTCCTTCGTCGTGTGGGCGCACCA
>JAUXXN010000433.1 GCA_030684755.1 Hydrogenophaga sp. | reverse complement strand
CTCCATCGTGTTTGTGGCCATGGGCATCACGCTGGGCCACATTGGGGTGCAGGCGCTGGGCCTGACCACGTTGGTGGGGCTGATCACCATCACCTTGTCCACCTACATGATTTTGTATTCGCAACCGCTGTACGAACGCTTGGCGCCTTGGCTGGGTGTGTTTGAACGCAAAAATCCGTTCCGAGAAATTGCCGCTGAGCAGCAGCCCGCGCTGAGCAAAGACGCCGAGGTGGTGGTATTTGGCCTGGGCCGCTACGGCAGCCGCCTGCTGGTGCAATTGCGCGCGGCGGGCGTTGAGGCGGTGGGCGTGGACTTTGACCCCGAGGCCGTGCGCGATTTGCAGGCACGCGGTTTGCCGGTGTATTTTGGCGACGGTGAAGACGCCGATTTTCTGGAGAGCCTGCCTCTGAAACACGCCCGTTGGGTGATCACGAGCTTCCCGCAATGGGAGTCCAACCGTGCGCTGCTGCACGCCTTGCAAGCGGCCCGCTACGGCGGGCAAGTGGCGGGCGTGGTGCGCGACGCCGCCCACGGACGCTTGATGGCCGAGGCCGGCATCGAGCGTGTTTTTAACCCCTTCGACGACGCCGCCGACCACGCCGCTGAGCGCCTGGCCGCCGATCTTCGCCAGCCGGAGCACACCACATGAACCTCACCGCACAACCCATTTTGGTTGCCACCGACTTCTCGCCCTTGGCCCGCCATGCCGCCGAGCGCGCAGCCCGGCTGGCTTTTGAAACCGGCGCACCGCTGACGCTGGTGCACGCCATGTCGGGCGACGCCTTGCACCACCTGCGCGAGTGGCTGGGCATGGGCCACCCGCTGGCCCAGCAACTGGAGGCCGACGCACAGCAGCAACTGGAGCAACTGGCCAGCGCACTGGAAACAGCACAGCAGGTGAAGCCCCGCACCGTGCTGGCCCGGGGTTCGGTGTTGGATGAAATTGGCCGCGAGGCCACCGCGCTGGACGCCGGGCTGCTGGTGCTGGGTGCGCGGGGCGAAGGTTTTTTGCGCCGCCAGGTGCTCGGCACCACGTCCGAACGCTTGCTGCGCCGCACCACGCGCCCGCTGCTGGTGGTGCGCCAGACACCGCACGCGGCTTACCGCAAAGTGCTGGTGGCGCTGGACTTTTCGCCGTGGTCGCTGCAAGCGCTGGCCGTGGCGCAGCGTGTGGCGCCGCAGGCGCAGCTGGTTCTGTTCCATGCGTTTCAGGTGCCGTTTGAGGAAAAACTGCACTTTGCCGGTGTGGACGCGGCCACCATTGAGCACTACCGCCAGCAAGCACACACCCAAGCGGTGCAACAGGTGCACGCGCTGGCCCAGGCGGCAGGGCTCCAGCACGGCCAGTGGGCGCCGTGCATTGTCGAGGGCGACCCGTCGCTGCGCATGGCCATGCAAGAACAGGCGCTGGACTGCGACCTGGTGGTGTTGGGCAAACACGGGCAGACCGCCACCGAAGACCTGTTGCTGGGCAGCGTGACCAAGCACATGCTGGCCGAGGGCAGCGCCGACATGTTGGTGTCCACCGCTCGATGAAGTTGCCGCGCCATGCTGTCAGCGCACTGGCCTGCCTGGCCTTGGCAGTGGCGGTGCACCAAGGTGTGGGCGGGCCAGATGCGCTGCGTGCAGGCTTGGCCCTGTTTACCCTGGTTGGTGCGCTGTGGATGACGCAGGCGCTGCACCTGAGCGTGACCGCGCTGCTGGTGCCGCTGCTGGCGGTGGCTGCCGGGCTGATGGACATGCGCACGGCGCTGGCCGCGTTTGCGCACCCCATTATTTTTCTGTTTCTGGGCGGCTTTGCGCTGGCTGCGGCCTTGCAACAGCAGGGCCTGGACCGTGCTTTGGCCCACGCCGTGCTGCGCCTGGCTGCGGGGCGGCGCTCACGCGCTGTGGCGCTGCTGTTTGGGCTCACGGCGCTGCTGTCCATGTGGATCAGCAACACCGCCACAGCCGCCATGGTGCTGCCCATGGCGCTGGGGCTGCTGAACGACAGCGACGACCACGAAGCCGACACGCCCGGTGGTGGCATTGGGCCGCGTGAGCGCGTGTTTGTGCTGCTGGGTGTGGCCTACAGCGCCAGTATTGGCGGCATTGGCACGCTGGTGGGCAGCCCGCCCAACGCCATTGCAGCCGCGCAGGCGGGCATCGGCTTTGCCGACTGGATGCGCTTGGGCCTGCCCATGGTGGCGCTGCTGCTGCCTTTGATGGTGGGCGTGCTGTACCTGATGCTGCGCCCCCAGTTGGGCGGGCGGCTGGTGCTGCAAACCGAGGCGTTTGCCTGGACCCCGGCGCGGCGCACCACGCTGGCCATTTTTGCGCTGACGGCTGCGGGCTGGATCGGCTCGGCGCCGCTGGGCCGCGTGCTGGGCATCGGCGCCGACCTGGACAGCTGGATCGCCATCGCCGCGCTGGTGGCGCTGGTGGTCAGCCGCTGCCTGGACTGGGACACCATTGAGCGCCAAACGCACTGGGGCGTGCTGCTGCTGTTTGGCGGCGGTCTGGCGCTGAGCCAGATCATGCAGGTCAGCGGCGCCAGCGCGTTTTTGGCGGGTGCACTGGTGCAGTCCTTGCAGAACGCGCCGCCGCTGTGGCTGCTGCTGGGTATGGTGGCTTTTGTGGTGTTTTTGACCGAGCTGGTGAGCAACACCGCCAGCGCCGCGCTGATGATTCCGATTTTTATGGGCGTGGGGCCCGCGCTGGGCTTGTCCGGCCCGCTGCTGGCTGCGGCCATTGCCGTGTCGGCGTCGTGCGCCTTCATGCTGCCGGTGGCCACGCCGCCCAACGCTATCGTGTTTGCCACCAACCTGGTGCCGCAGGCCACCATGATGCGCTGCGGTGTGATGCTCAATTTGGTTTGTATTGGCGCCATTGCGCTGGTGGCCGAGGTGGTGTTTTGATCGACAACATGTGGCAAGCCATCAGCCTGCTGGTGGGCGGATTGGGTCTGTTTTTGTTGGGCATGGCCATGATGACCGACGGCCTGAAGTTGGCCGCTGGCCCAGCCTTGCACAACATCTTGAGCCAGGCCACGCGCACGCGCTGGCAGGCGCTGGGTTCGGGCGCGCTGGTCACGGCCATGGTGCAGTCGTCCACCGCCGTGGGTGTGGCCGCCATTGGCTTTGTCAACGCCGGTTTGCTGGGCTTGGCCCCGGCGTTGTGGGTGGTGTTTGGGGCCAACGTGGGCACCACCCTGAACACCTGGATCGTGGCGATGGTGGGCCTGAAGTTCAAGATTGAAGCGCTGGCCCTGCCACTGGTGGGCTTGGGTGCGCTGATGCGCCTGGGCGGTGAACACCGGCGGCGCGGTGCCCTGGGCACTGCGCTGGCGGGCTTTGGTTTGCTGTTCATGGGCATTGGCCTGCTGCAGCAGGCCTTTGTGGGCTTGGCCGACCACATCAGTTTGCCCCAGGGCAACGACGCGCTGTCGGTGCTGGCCCAGTTGGGCATCGGATTGATGATGACGGTGCTGATGCAATCCTCAGCTGCCGCCTTGACCATCACCCTGGCCGCAGCCCAAAGCGGCATGATCGGGCCACAAGGGGCCGCTGCGGTGGTGATTGGGGCCAACATCGGCAGCGCCGTGACCACCGCGCTGGCCGGTATTGGTGCCACGCCCAACGCCCGGCGCACCGCTGCGGCGCATGTGATCTTCAACCTCGTCACCGGCACGGTGGCGCTGCTGCTCTTGCCTTGGCTCATGGGCGCCCTGAACCGCGTGCGCCAAATGCTGGGCATGTCTGCCGACCCGGCCACCGAGCTGGCGCTGTTCCACACCATTTTCAACCTGCTGGGCGTGCTGCTCATGTGGCCGCTGGCCGACAGCCTCACGCGCTGGCTGTTGCAGCGCTTTCGGGCGCGCGAAGAAGACGAAGCCAAGCCGCGCTTTCTGGACGACAACGTGCTGGCCGTGCCCACCCTGGCGCTGGACGCGCTGGAGCGCGAGGTGACCCGCTTTGGGCAACTGTGTGTGCGCATGGCGCGGGCTGCGCTGGGTGGCGCCACACCCATTGCTTTGGCCAGCGACCAAACCGTGGTGGCGCAGCTCGACGCGGCGGTCGAAGCCTTTGCCGAACGCTTGAGCCGCTCGGCAATGACCCCGGCGGGCAGCGCACGGCTGGCCGAACTGCTGCGCACCCAGCGCTATTACGAAACCTGCGCCCGCCAAGCCGCAGCAGCGACCCCGCTGCACCTACCCGCCAGCGCCAACGCCGACTGGGCGGCCAACCACCAAGCCTTTGTGGACGCCACGCTGGCGCTGCTGACCGCACACGACGAACCCCGCCCCGCCGCCACCGCACTGGACGCCCAGACCATGGAACAGCACTACCAATCGCTGAAGGCGGGCGTGCTGGCCGCTGCCGCTGCGGGCACACTGCCGCTGGCCGACATGGAAGCCCTGCTGGGCCGCTACAGCGCTTTGCGCCGCGCGGTGCAACAGGCCATCAAGGCGCGCCTGCGGCTGCATGAACAGGGTCCAACGTAAAAAGTGACCAGAGTACAACGCCAGGTTTGCGGGTTTACCCGAACTTTTGGAACCAAACACATCTACTTTTGTCGAAGGTAGCATCTCTATTTATCTGCTTTTTAAAGCATC
>JAUXXN010000285.1 GCA_030684755.1 Hydrogenophaga sp. | reverse complement strand
GCAATCCAATAAAACCCATAGCCAATGTGAGAAAGGCGGCACCAGCTAGAATCAGCCCAATCATGCAGTAGACCCGGCAAGCGGCGAAGAGTCCGTCTTTGAATGTTTTCCAAGTGAGAGAACCTTCAATTTTGGACAGAATCAAGGAACCCAGCACGCCCATGGCGGCCGATTCAGTGGCGGTTGCAATGCCGCTGTAAATGGCACCAATCACCACACAGATCAAGGCCACGATAGGAATCAGGTGCCTGCTGGACTTGAGCTTGTCGACAAAGCTCATTTGCATATCTGCAGCAGGAATTTTGTCTTTGTTGAGCAAAGACCACACCATGATGTAAATGGTGAAAAGCAACATCAATCCCACGCCTGGAATCACACCGGCCACAAACAGCTTGGAAATAGACACATCCGCCGCCACGCCATAAACAATCATGATGATGGACGGTGGAATCAAGAGGCCGAAGGTGCCTGCCCCCGCGAGCGAACCCATGGAAATGTTGTCGGGGTAACCGCGTTTTTTCAACTCAGGCAAGGTGATCTTGCCGATGGTGGCGCAGGTAGCGGCACTGGAGCCAGACACCGCTGCAAAAATGCCGCAGCCAATCACATTGGTGTGCAACAAACGACCTGGAATGTTGTTCAACCAAGGTGCCAACCCCTTAAACATGTCAGAAGTGAGTTTGGAGCGGAAGAGGATCTCACCCATCCACAAGAAGAGGGGCAAAGCCGTGAGTGTCCAACTGGAGGTGGACCCCCAGATGGTGAGCACCATGCTGTCGCCACCCGATTTTGGGGTGAACACCTCCATGGCAACAACAGCCACACCCAGCAAACTGAGGCCAATCCACAGCCCTGAGGCGAGGATGGCGATCAAAATCACAATCAATAAACCAGCAATGTAGATATCCATTTTCTTTGCTCTTATTTTGGTTATTGTGGTTTATTCAATATTGGCAGTTTCGGCTTCGCCCACTGCAAAAAAAGTACGTCCTTGAAGGCGCGCCAACAAAGCATCCAACATAGCCAGAGCAAACCCGATACAGCCCAGAGCCATCGCAATTTGCGGTATCCACAAAGGGGTTGCGTCAGCGCCTTGTGAGATGTCATTAAAACTGTGGGACTGCCAAGCCAAACGGCAGGCAAACCAAGCCAGGTACATCGACAAACCTGCGCCAGCAATCAAGCCCCAGTACTCAAACACATTACGCACCTTGGAGGGCAGTTGCTGCAACAACAGGGTAACCCGTATGTGATCCCCTTTGCGCAAGGTATCGGGCAGCGCCAAGAACAAAGCGGCTGCGATGGAATAACCTGCGTATGCATCCAAACCACGGATATTGAAGTCAAATTGGCGACCCAAAATGCCCAACATCACGCACATGAAGGCCGACACCATCGCCATTGCGGCCAAGATAATCAGCAGTTTGTAAAACGAGTTCACTAGTTTGGACACAGCGCTTCCTCTCAAAGAAAAAACTTGAGAATAAATTAAATTATTTTTTGGTAGAGCCGTCAGGAGCCATGACTGCTGCAGCGTCTTCTGGACCCAGATCGTCAAACGATCTGGGTCTTATTCAGAGAACCCTCAACGCCTGATGAGATCTCATTTCTCCATCACTTACTTGCCCTGGGTTGCGCGGTAAGCTTCCAAGGCGGCTTTGCCATCAGCGCTGGCGTTGCGCAGCCATTCACCGGTGATGCGATCACCGATGACTTTAAGCTCGCGCTTCAGGGCTTCGTTGCCACGGTCGACCTTCATTCCTTTTGACTCCAGTACTTTGAGGTTCTCATCGTCCTGTCGTTCGCTTTCTTTCCAACCCCGTGCTTGCGCAACTGCAGCAATTTTGACCACAGCGGCCTGTGTTGGCTGATCAAGCGCATCAAACGCTTTTTGATTGACCACCAAGGCGTTGCGAGGCAACCAAGCATTCACGTCATAGAAAAACTTGGCGTGCTCATGCAGTTTGCTGTCCACGCCACTGCTGCTGGATGTGAGAAAGTTATCCACAGCACCGGTGGCTAAAGCCTGGCCCAATTCGGCCAATTGAATGGTCACGGGTTGTGCCCCAACCAACTCAGCAATACGGGTGGTAGCCGGGTTGTAGGCACGCATCTTGGTGCCTTTCAAGTCTTGAAATGAGGTAATCGCCTTCGTTGAATAAAGGGACTGACCAGGCCAGGGCACGGCGTAAAGCAGCTTCAAGCCCTGAGAAGCAAGCAACTTTTCCAAGTAGGGATTGGAAATGTCGTTGAGCTTCTTTGCTGCGGAATACGTCGTGGCCAAGAAGGGAATAGCATCAATACCGAACAAGGCATTTTCATTCGATGCACCTGACAAAATGAACTCACCAATCGGCGCTTGGCCTGACTGCACCGCACGTTTGATTTCGTTTGCTTTGAACAGCGACGCACCCGGGTGCAAGGTGATCTTGAGTTTGCCGCTCGTGGCTTTGTCCACCTCATCTGCGAAGTACTGCAAATTTTGCACGTGGAAAGTGTTGGCACCGTAGCCCGATGGCAGATCCCATTTCGTCTGGGCTTGTGCCAGGGTGGCAACTGCGGTCGCAGCTAGAGCAAATACAAATTTCTTCATCGCGAGACTCCTGAAAGGTCGGTTGTGGGAACTCAAAAAAACGACGTCGTGCCATGCAGCGTTGACGCCAACTCAAAAACTGGCCAGCTGGTGGTTCAGCAAGTCAGTGATCAGCATGGCACCCGGTGCATGGGTGATACAGAACTCGGGACGGGCCTGTGTAATGGCGGCCTGTGGTGTCACGCCGCAAGCCCAAAACACAGGCAACTCATCGGCTTTGACCTCGACCGGGTCGCCATAGTGAGGTTGGGACAGGTCATCAATGCCAATCAATGAAGGGCTGCCTATATGAACAGGTGCGCCGTGCACATTGGGAAAACGCGAGGTGATTTGGATGGCACGTATGGCATCCGTCGCTTTCATCGGCCGCATCGTCACCACCATGGGGCCGTTGAAAGGACCGGCTGCGTTGGTGGCGATGTTGGTGCGGTACATGGCCACATTGCGCTGTTGTTCAACGTGGCGCAGCGGAATCCCGGAGTCGAGCAGCGCCTGCTCGAAGGAGAAAGAGCAACCGATGACGAAGGTAACCAGGTCATCCTGCCAAAGCGCTGCGATGTTCGAGGGCTCGTCAACCAACTCGCCGTTGCGCCACACGCGGTAACGTGGCACGTCGCTGCGAATATCGATGTCCCGACCCAGCGCAGGCAACATGGGGTCGCCCGGCTCAGACACGGCCAGCAAAGGGCAGGGTTTTGGGTTTCGCTGGCAGTAGCGCAGAAAATCGGTCGCCAAGGCTTGCGGCAGGATGACCACATTGCCTTGCACCAAATCTCGACTCAATCCACTGGTGTGGCTGGTCCAGGTTCCGGCACGGATGGGGGCTCTAATCAGATCGCCTGCGGTGCCGTTGGACACATGTTGACTGGCCTTCGGACCGCACCCCGATGCGGTGGGTTCGAACTGAATTGACTTCAAGACTGCAGAATTCACATCAAGCTCCGTTTGCGATTCGCTAAAGCCATTTCTTCAGCGTTGGGCGAATTCTGCTCGTGCCCCCCTTTCACATGCAAACAGATAATTTTTCACTTGGATCATCGACTTTTTCAATGATTGGTGTAAACCCTTATGAATGAAAACGCTGCATCCAGCACATCCAACGCGACCGCCGAAGTCGGGTCTTCGCGGTAACTGGCATGAACCGGCAGCGGCGGCAATGCGGTGTCGCATTTGAGAATTTTTAACGGCAAATGGCCAGCCAGTCGATGTATGGCGGCCACAGGCAACGTCGCCACACCCAGGCCACCTTCAACCAACTGCACCATGGCTGAAATAGAGGAGATGTTGTGCAAGCGCCTGAGCTCCAGGCCAGACGAGCGAAACAAGTCCATCAAAGCGGCATGGGGTTGCGATCCCCGTTGAAAGGTCAGCAGCTCCAACTCGGCCAAATCGGCCAAGCCATAACAGGGCTTTAGGTGCAAATTTGTGTGCCCCACAAATGCCATATCCATGGACGGCAAGGCGCGGCTGCGTAAACCTTCGCCTGTGGTGGGCATGGCGGAAAAAACCAAATCCAAAGCCCCTCGGCGTACTTGGTCGATCAACACTGGTGTGGTCTCTACGGTCAGCTCCAGTTCAAAACCTGGGCTGCTTTTGCGCATATCGGTTATCCAATCGATCAACCACGAATGCAACACCGACTCGATCACACCGATACGCAAAGAGACAGCAGATGACCCGTTGCCACCGGTTGCACTCATTTCCGCTTTGATGTCACGGTGCAATGCCAGCAGCTTCTGCGCATGGTTAAAGAAGCGCATACCCGCCATGGTGAGGCGAAATTGTTTGTCACGCCGATCCAGCAACAAAACGCCCAGCTCCTCTTCCAGTGCGCTCACACGGCTGGACATGGCCGACTGGGAGATGAACAACTTTTCCGCCGCGCGAGACACACTCTTGAGCGAAACGACCCAGTAAAAGGCTTCAACAAAACGGAGGTTCATGGCAACAAGCTTAACGGCGCAAACGCAATCTGATGTGATCTGGTTGTCAAAGCCTGCGGCGGCGCAGCCAAGAGCGCCCACCGTCGCGCCAAACCCAAACCAGCAACAGCCCCAGCGCCACACCCGCCAAGTCCACCCGAAAGTCAAACCACTCGGCAGAGCGACCGGGCACCAGCTTTTGCACCACCTCTGAACAAGCGGCCAGCAAAGCCAGCTCGGCCAGGCAACGTGGCAGCGACCAATCGGGGCGGTTCAGCGCCAGCAGCACCGCCGCAAGCCCAAACATCAGCCCATGCACCACCACATTGACCATGGGGTGAAAAACCAACGCCGATGAAAAACCCGGCCCTGCAACCAACCACTGCGCCAGCGCGTCGCGCCCGGCGCCGGGCAAAGTCACCGCCGACAACACCAGAGCCGCCCCCACAACTGGCAACCAGCGGTTTTGAACCCCATGCAACCAGGCCCAGCCCAAACCAGCAAAACCCCAAACCCACACCAGCCACACACCCACAACCGCCCAGCCCATGCCGCTGCGCTCAGTCAAAAAGCTCAGTTGCAAACCGTGCACCTCCATGCTGCCGGAGGCTCGCAGCAAACGCACCAGCAACTGCACCGACTCCGCACCGGGCAACAGCAGGTGAACCTCATCCACCTGCCGATTCAGCGTGCCGGCTTCGCCGAACACCGAACGCTCCCTGGGCTTGGCCTGCGCAGCGACCTGCCGCAGCGCCACACTGGCCCGCTCCCAGCGCTTCGGGCCCTGGACCACATCGGCAATGTCTACCCGCGCCTGAACCCGCACCGCTTGCGCGCCATGCGGCACCGCAAACTGCCAGCTCACGCCCCGGTGCGCTTTTTGGTCCGTTGCCTCCAGCCGCCAACCTCCCGGCGCCGAGTCCAAGGCCGACAACGTGGGCTGGCTGTGCAGGCGTACATCAGCAACCCAAGGCGATGGTGAAAATTGGCTCAGCACCTCATAACGCACACCATGCTGGGTGACAAAAACCGTCAGCACCAAAGCCAGCGCCAGACGGAACCAGTGGTTCATGGGCAAACCCGTTCAAGCAACGGGGCAACCAGCAGGCCACACGGTGGGACAAAAGACAAGAACAAAAAAACCATATTTCAGGGAATGACGCCGCACCAAGCCAACAAGGTACCCGAGGGTAAGGGATGGCAGGGTGCCCACGGCGGGGCAAACACAAGAAAACAATGGTCCGGCGTTGCGCACGCGCATCAAGTCAGCCCGTTAAGAGCACGCAACCCCATCTTCAGCCCCGCTTCGCCCAGACGAAAGGCCACAACATCACCAGTATCACCACACTGGCCGCGCTGTGCACGACGATACCCATCCACGCGCTGCGGTAGTACTTGGAGGGAGCAGCGAACCAGAACGCGTCCAGCAAAGAGGAGGGAATCACCCATGGGGTATGCAAGTGGTAAACGGCAAACAAAACGCCATTGACAAGCCAATCCGCTCGCCCGAAAGCGTGGTTCATGCGCGGCAGAAGCAGTCCGCGAAAGAGCAGCTCCTCGCCCAGCACCGTGTTGAACACGAGCATCACAACCACCACACCGTACCAGGGCCAATTGCCGGCCAGGAAAGCCTGCCCGGTCTCGGTGCCCATGAAGGCCGCGAAGTTGCGCGATTCGTCGTGGCTGGGCTGAGGCAGTGCGCCCGCGAGCCACAGCCCTACGACCAACGGCAAGCACACCCACCACAGCCCGCCGCCCTTCGTCCCGCTTCGAGGGTCGGACGGCGCATGCAGCCACAGTGCATCCTTGAGCGTGGTCCAGCGCAGGTTCCCGCGCTCGACCCACACCAACACCGCCACCAAAATGCCTTGCCAAACCAGACCCAGTGTGAGGCAACCGATCAGCCACTTCGCAAAAGCCAAGCCGCCCCCTGCACGCGCCGCAAAGTACGGTGCCACCACCCAGGCCATCAGCGCCATCGGCAGCGCCGCAGCAGCCCAAACCGCCAACACCTGCCACCGTGAGTACTGCGGCATGGGTTTGCCCATCGCCCACACCACCGGCGCCGAATCAACCTCAGAATACATAGGCGATGCCCAAGGACATCGATGGATTGGACTTGCGCGCGACCAGAGAGCTGTCTGCAGCGTCGCCGGTCAATTGGGTCAGTGCCAGCGATCCCTGCAACTTCCAATCTTTGGCGAGCGCGTACTCAGCGTTCGCGCTGAGTTCGAATTTGCGCACGCCGGCCTTGGGGGTGTAAGCCCGGAAACCGGAGGCCAGGGACTGCGCAGGGGTCACGCCGAAGTAAGTCTGCATGTAGTCTTTGTCGGCCCACGTCAGACCGGCCCCAAAACTCACGTCGACCTTGTCCGACACCTTTAACGGCCACGCGACGCTCATGTCCACTTGGGTGCCCTTGTGGCCACTATCGCCTAGCGACTTTCGGGCCAACAGACTGAAAGGTCCGTAGCCCACGAGCACACCGGCCTCTGTACTTTCTCGTACTTCACCCATGCCTGCCAAGCGCTTATCCCCGGGCCTGGGATTCAGCTTCGACGGCTGACGGGCCATGCGCCCGGCATCGGGGTTGACAACGAGGCCCATCCGCAAGTCGCCCGCTTCGACGGCTTGCCAGACGAGACCGTACTGTCCCACGCTCACTTCGCCCCAATCCCGCGTGCGGTAGTTCATCGTGAAATAAGGGATAGCCAAGGTACGGCGGTTCGAGCTGCCTTCGTACGACGGCATGGATGCGACACCCAGGCCAATGCTGCCACTGAGGCCCAGCTTTCCCTCGTTGGGCGATGCCTGGGCCATCGCGCTTTCAAAGGCGAAGATGAGCAGGCCCACCAACGCCACCTGCTGCGCAACGGTTCGCATGGCAACGCCTGCGCACAAGGGGTTGTGGTGATGGCGGCTGCGGTCAGATGAGACTTCCGAGAGAGAGGAAATGGCGGGAGACGACATGGATGGAGGTGAGCGTTGTTTAAGTTGCCTTGATGTTATCCATACGAAGATCATGTATTGATGACTAAAAATACAGTGGACATATACGCAAATACATGAATAATTCGAACTGTAACCAACCAAAAGCCTTCATGGAGACCGCCTAAACCAGCTCACTCCTGCCCGCTGCATCGGCCCCTGCTGTCCGCAAACACCCAGCGCAGCAGCGCCCACAGGCACACCACCAGCAACACGCCCAGGCGCAACACCGGGTCGACCGGCAGCCAGGGCATCAGCGTCGGCCACAGATGTGTCAAGGAGACGCACCACAGCAGCCGTCACCGGGAAAAAGGGAAACGGCCAGCTTTCCTGTGCTGGCGATGACTGGCCCCCGCCAGTCGGGCAAGACAACGCTGGCCCGTGCCCTGTTTGCCGACAAGCCCTACGTCAGTTTGGAAGACCCCGTCGAGCGCGCCTTTGCCTTTGAGGACCCACGCGGTTTTCTGGCTCGCTTCAGCCAGGGCGCGGTGTTCGACGAAGCCCAGCGCTGGCCCGACCTTTTCTCGCATCTGCAAGGCATGGTGGATGCAGACCGTCGGCCCGGCCGCTTATCCGGCCTTGCACACCCAGCCGGTCGAGCCCAGCGACTGGTTCGCCAGTTACATAGCCACCTATGTCGAGCTTGACGTCAGGCAAGTTCTCAACATCCAGAGCCTGCCTACTTTTCAGCGATTCCTGCGCCTGTGCTCTGGCAGAGTCGGGCAACTGCTCAACGTCTCCGCGCTGGCCAGCGAAGCCGGCATCACCGCCAACACCGCCAAAAGCTGGCTCGCCGTGCTCGAATCGAGTGACCTCATCCACCTGCTGCCGCCTTACTTTCGCAACTTCGGCAAGCGCCTGGTGAAGATGCCGAAGCTGTACTTTCTCGACACCGGTTTGGCCTGCTGGCTGCTCGGCATCCGCAGCGAAGAGGTGCTGGCCCTGCACCCATTGCGTGGCGCGCTGTTTGAGAACTGGGTCGTTGGCGAATTCATCAAGGCGCGCTACAACAGGGGCCAGCCTGCCGACCTCTACTTCTGGCGCGACAACAACGGCCTCGAAGCCGACCTGATTTTTGAGCAAGACAACCGGCTGCAGATGGTGGAAATCAAGTCCGGACAAACCATCACCAGCGACACAGTGCGCGCCGGACAACGCGCCACCCGCATGGCCGAAGACGAAGCCTTGGTGCCCTGGCTGATCTACGGTGGCGACGAAACATACGAACGCAGCGGCGTCAAATTTTTCGGCTGGCGAGAGATGCATACAGCCATGGGAAGCACCTAAGGCATCGCTGCAAAAGTCCCCCTGGTCAGGGGATTGCGTGTTCACTGCAACAGCAGCCGACCAAGGCGAAGGCTTCCTGGATGCGCATCGAACGCCACAAACTGCACATTGCCGAACACGGCGAAGACCTGCCCGAGGTGCGCGACTGGCGCTGGCAACCGGGCGGGTGAATGAAGGCCGCGTTGGCGCTGAAGGGTGTGTGAGACACCTTTTCCGATACGCAATGTTCACAGCTGGCGATGCAAGCCCACGCCAAGCAGTTCGGGCCAATCAGCATGCATTTGCGCCAAGCGTTGTTGCATGGCTTCCATACCAAGCCCACCGGTTTGCTCAGGTTCGGGCGACAAGAGCATATTGAAGCCAGCGCACCTCTGCAATAAACCGACGAGCGGGCGTGCCCCTCACCCCCGCCAACCACCGCCCTCTTGCCGGGCGCGGCCCAGGGCTTCCAGGGTGTCGAGGATGCGGGGCAGGCCTTTCTTCCAGGGGCCTTTGCCTTTGAAGCTGGCTTCGATGGCGGGCAGCGGCAGCGGTGCGGGGCTGGCGCTGAGCAGCTGGGCCACGGCGCGCACCTGTTCGGGCAGGCTGCTGGGCCAGGGCTGGGCTGACGGCGCTGCGGTGGCCTGGGGCGTGGCCGCTGCACCGGTTTCGCCTTGGGCGGCGTCGGTGGCTTCGGCGGTGTTGGCGGCCAGCGCTTGGGCTGCGCGGGTGGCTGCGTCGGCTGCCGACTCCACGCCATCGATGCCGGTTTGCTGCGGCACAGCGGTGGCGGCTGGGGCGCCCGCTTCAGCCGCTTGATCCGCCACTTGATCCGCCGCTGTTGCCGCCGCCTCCACCGCCGCTGCGCGCCGCACCGGGTCTTGAAACTCCGGGCGCAGCCAGCGCACGGTGCCTGCGGCCTCTTCGGCGGCGCGTTGGGCGTTCAGCGCCACCAGGCGTTCCAGCAGGGTCTCGGTCCAGGCGGCGCGGGCCGTCTCATTGCTCCAGGGCACGGCGCCCAGGTCGCTCCAGCCGTAAGCGGCCAACACCGCCGCGTCCAGCTCGTCGTGCAGGCTTTGCAACACGCTCACCAAGCCTTGTTCGTGCAGGGTTTTGTCTTTGGCGCTGAGCGGCTCACCCCGGCGCAGCTTGTCGAACACGTTGTACAGGCCTGTGAGCGTGACCGACTCGAACGCGGCTTGGCGGGCTTTGCGGTGGGCGTCGAGCTGCTCGGCCAGGGAGCGGATGCGGTCGGCGAGTTCGGGGGTCAGTCCGGTGTCTTCGTGGGGGAAGGGGAAGGACTCGAAGCAGCGGGATTTGACGTACACCGGGTCGTTGCCGACACCGAGCCAACTGCCGGTTGCCAGCGCCCAATCCACATGAACCGTGCTCGAAAGTACACCGAGTTGCAAGCCATCGCTGAGCGCTGTTACGACCAGCTTGTTGTCAGGCAAGACGATTGCATCGAGAAACTGAAAGGTGCGGTGCTTGGCTGTTTCAACCGTGGCGATGTAGCGTGGCAGGCCCTGAAGTGCCGGACGCAAGTCTTTGCGCGGCTCGCCAAAGATCCACCAGTTGTCTCGGTAAATGGCCCTGTTGTTCTGGTCGCGCTCTGGCTTCACACGCTCCACCAGCCATTGGAAAACCGCCGGGTATTGCGCCCGCAGTTGCTCGGCGGTGAGGCCAAAGGCGTCGATCACCAGCACATCGCGGGGCTTGGCCATGAGGTCGCGTCCGTTGCGGTATTCGCGGATGAGGGGCGTTTTCGCGGGCGTGCCCCCACCCCAGCCCTCCCCCAGAGGGGGAGGGGGTAAGACACCCTCACCCCTGCCTTCTCCCGTAAGCGGGAGGGGGAGCAATGCAGCGGCTTCTTCGCGGGTGACGATGAAGCCTGCGCCGTGCAGCTTCACGCCGGGCGAGGAAACGCCTGCGTTGGCTTGCAGCGCTTTGGTGTTTGCCACGTTCGCACCCACCCGCAAATCGGCATGCAGCAAGCCGGTTTGTTCGTCCAAGGTCACCGCCACTTCGCCATCGCCGCTGGCGCGTTCGTCGCGCACCGTGAGCAGCCGCCCGGGCTGAGCGGGGTCGGTTTCAGGCCGGGCGGCGGGGCAAGCGCGCTCATGGCAATGCGCACCGCTGCGCCCTGCGCGCTGTCCACCCACGGATGGTCGGGAATGACAAAGATCAGCGACAACGCAGGCAGGCCGTAGCGGGTGTTGCCGGGGGCCGATTTCTGCGCGTTGGGCAGCATGAGGCCCCCGGCTGTCCCCGCTGCGGCTGTGAGTGGCCCTCCGTCCAGCGCCAGTTGCACCACGCGCCGGTTGAAGGTTTGCCGCAGGCTGTTGGTGGTGATGAGACCAAAACGCCGCGCACGGCCAGCCCGCACCTGGCAGGCGGCGTGGTGCCACCAGTACATGACCAGATCGGCGCTTTCGGGTACGTCGGGCCAGATGGCGCGCAGCGTTTGTGCGTAGCCGTCGCCCAACGCGGCACGCATGGAGCCCGCGCCAATAAACGGCGGATTCCCCACAATAAATTCCGCCTCGGGCCACTGTGCCGGGCGCGGGTTCACATACGCCCACTGCGGCACCTGCGCAGCTTCGTCGGGCACGGCTTCGCCCGTCACCGGGTGCGGCTTGAAGGTCACGCCGTCCCAGCGGGTGAGGGTTTTGCCGTTGGCGTCCAGCGCGGGTTCGGCGCGGTCGTAGGCCAACACGGCGTCGCGGTTTTCGATGTTGCCGTAGTCGTGCACCACGGGTTCGGCCACGCTGGCCAGGCCCCGGGTGCGCACATGCCATTGCAGCCAACCGATCCACAACACCAGCTCGGCCAGCGCGGCGGCGCGTTGGTTCAGCTCGATGCCGCGCAACTGCTGCAGCGTCACCGTTTCGCCCTCCAAACCCAGTTTGTCCTGCGTTTCGCCCATGGCTTCGAGCTGGTTGATGACTTCGCCTTCCAGCCGCTTCAAATGCTCCAGCGTCACATACAAAAAGTTGCCGCTGCCGCAGGCGGGGTCCAACACCCGGGTGGTGCAGAGCTGGTGGTGAAAGCGGCGCAGTTCGGCGCGGGCTTCTTCCATTTTGGCGTCTCGTTTCTTGCCATCCAGCCCGTCGGCCTCGCGGGCCAGCAGCACGGCGGCGGCTTGGGCGTTGGCCCAGTCGGCGCGCAGGGGCTCCACCACGGTGGGCAACACCAGGCGTTCCACGTAAGCGCGGGGCGTGTAGTGGGCGCCCAGGGCGTGGCGTTCGGTGGGGTCGAGGGCGCGCTCCAGCAGGGTGCCGAAAATGGCGGGCTCCACCTCTTGCCAGTTGGCCCGGGCAGCGCGCAACAGGCCGTCGATTTGCGCGGTGGTGAGCGGCAACACGTAGCCGTCGGCCCCGGCGCCTTTGAACAGTTTGCCGTTGAAACGCAACACGTCTTGCGCAATGGCTGCGTTGAAGCCGCCCACGTCCATGCCTTGCCAAAACACCTTGAGCATTTGCACCAGCGTGGCGGGCTGTTCGCGGTAGGTTTTGAGCAGGTTGGCAAAGCTGCCGGTGCTGTCGTTGGTGTTGGGCTGGTTGATGTGGGGGAGCAGGCCCACGTCTTCGGCAAACATACTGAACAGGCAGCGGGTGAGAAAGGCGGCCACGGGCTCGGGGCGGTGGCCGGCGGCTTCCAGGCTTTTGGCCAGTTCGGCCAGCTCGGCGGCCACGGCGCGGGTGACTTTGGCGCTGACGCGTGAGGGGTCGAGGCTGAGCGGGTCGGCCCACAGCGCTTTGAGCCGGGCGCGGATGGCGGGGTCGGCCAGTTGGGCCAGGCGAATGCGGTGGCTGCGCGGGTCGGGGAACGGGGTGTAGGTGGCGCCGCTGCGGGTGAATTCGGCGTACAGCTCGATGACGTGGCCCACATCGACCACCACCACAAAGGGCGGGCGACCTTCCGATGCAGGCAGGGCGCGGGCGTAGTTTTCGGCCTGGGTGCGGGCTTTGAGCAGCGCGTCGTCAAAGGCTTTGGTGGTGGCGCCGGTGCGCTGGGCTTGCGCGCCGGGCTTGAGTTTTTTGCTCTCCCACACAAAGTGGCCGCGCTTGTAGCAGTCCACCCGGCCCGCGCTGGTGGTGCCGTCGCCGTGCTGGAAGGTGATGGGGCGCTCGAACTGGTAATGCGGTTCGTGCGTGGGCGGGTCCACGCCCAGCAGGGCGCAGAGTTCGATGACAAAGCTTTGCGAGGTGGCCAACTCGGAAGCGGCCACGCCGTGCCAGCGCTGGATGAAGGCCTGGGCGGCAGCGGTGACAGCGCTGTCGGCGGGGGTGGGTGTCCCTGGGGGGTTGGTGTGTTGCATGCGGGGAATGATAGGGGCGACCATAAAATGGCCGTTTCATGCAGGGAGTAACACACATGGTCACCACAGACAGAAGCTTGACCGTTCAGGGCGTCGAGATACACCTGACCCAAAGGAATGAAGAAGACTACATCAGCCTCACGGACATGGTGTCCAAGTTTGAGGGCGGAACTTCGCTGATCGACTCGTGGCTCCGGTCAAAAGACACGATTGAGTTCCTGGGCGTCTGGGAACGCATCAACAACCCCAGTTTTAATTCTGTCGAATTCGACAGAATTAGATTTGAGGCAGGCACCAACAGGTTCAGGTTGTCCGTCAAGCGATGGACCGAGTCCGTAGGCGGCACGGGAGTTGTTGCCAAAGCTGGCCGCTACGGCGGTACCTTCGCCCACAAGGACATTGCTTTCGAGTTCGGATCGTGGCTGAGCCCGGAGTTCAAGCTTTACCTGATCACCGAATTCCAGCGGTTCAAGCAGGCCGAGGCTGAGAAAGGGGTTGACTGGAACGTCAGGCGGACGCTGGCCAAGGTGCAGTACAGGGTTCACACGGACGCGGTGAAAGCGCACCTGATCCCGCCCCAGCTATCGAGCAAAGATGCCAGCTTCGTTTATGCGAGTGAGGCCGACATGCTCAACAAAGCGCTGTTCGGCATGACGGCCGCCGAGTGGAAGAGCGCCAACCCTGGCACGAAGGGGAACATCAGAGACGGCGCGACCCTGGAACAGCTCGTTGTGCTGTCCAGCCTTGAGAGTCAGAACGCGCTGATGATCAGCCACGCCATACCCCAGGCGAAGCGGCTGGCCATTTTGAACACCCAAGCCCGGGCGCAGCTCGCGTCGCTGCTCACCAACCCAAGCCTTCAACAGCTTCGCGGCGGGAGTTTGCTGGGCGACTGATTCGCCCGTGGGACTCAGCGACCCAGCGTGGGCGAGGCCCATTGTTTTTGCTGGCGATCGTCGCTGGCGGCTTCGGCTTCGATGCTGTCTTGGGGCAGTTGTTTGAGGCATTCGGCTAGCAAGCTACGATTTGTGAGCCCCAGTTCGGTCGGCAGCGATGACAGCGCTGGCTGCTGCATTTCAGCGGGCAAGCACTTTGAGAGCGTCCATCGCAAGCGCCAGCGCACCCAGCGCAAAGATCAAAGCGCCCAGCGCCATAGCCGTGGCGACGGCCCCACCACCCGCAGCCATAACGGCCAAACACAGCGTGAAGAGCGTCAGTTTGTACATGAGAGACATCGTAGACGATGGGCATGAAAGGCGGAACAGAAACGGCGCCTGGGCGCGGCCCCCATCCCAGCCTTCCCCCAGCGGGGGAAGGGGCAAGATGGGCGCCCTTCAGAGCTGGTCAAAATCGACCTTT
>JAUXXN010000413.1 GCA_030684755.1 Hydrogenophaga sp. | reverse complement strand
GGGTGCGGTGTCGTCAAACACGACGAGAACCAAAGCGGGTCGCGGCTTGGGTTTGGGGTGGATGTTGTCCGGGAAATGGCACCAGACGATGTCGCCAGCGGTGGGCTCGGGCCACCAATTCATGTGTTATCGGTGCCGAAGAGGCTGGAGCGCACCGATTTTGTGGGCGCCTTGGCCGCGCTCGCGCGAATCTGCCTCAGTTGGGTGGCGGTCAGGGCACCGTCATCGGCTTCGTACTGAGGCAGCACCTGCACGGCCAGCGCGTGGAGCGCGAGGTGGATGGCCTGGGTTTCATCCACACCGAGCTGCGCTGCCAGCCGCTGTGCTGTGGAGCGCGTCACGCCCGTGCTGCTGTCGGTGGGGCGGTAGCGGAAGGCGATCTGGTTCGAGGGCGCTTGGGTTGGGTTGCGGCTGGGCATATTGTGACCCCTGGTTGCGAGCGAGAAACGGGTTTAAGTATATCTTTAAGATATCTAATAACCTCTTGCTTGAGCAAATAGACACGCCACTGGTCGTTGATGCGGATGCTGAATTTACCGTTTCGATCGCCCTTGACTGACTCCAGCTCGGTTCAGAGGTCTGAGAGGCTGAGAGTCTTTCGTTCATGCCCGCTCACCACCCCAAAACGCACCCGCTCTGCGTTGCAAATGCGCGCCATAGCCGTGCTATGGCTGTGCTTTGCGCCTTGATCGGGCACGTTTTGAGGCGTTGCTCGGACACGCCCGAAAAACTCTCAGCCTCTGAGAACGGCGAGTTTCGCGAAGGTCAGGCGGTTCTGACCTCTGCGAGCAGATCAGGATGACGATCCAGCAGTTTGAACAGCTTGACCAGGGACAGCGGCGGTTTGGTCTTGCCGTTCTCGTAGCGCGAGAAGGCGTTGACGCCACCGCCAAAGAGTTCAGCGGCCTGCCGCTGATCAAGATCGAGCTTCTTTCGAACCCTGGCGATGTAGCTGGGATCGACGTAGGCGGCATTCACCTGACGTTGAAACAGGCCGACCGACTCGCTGTAACGGTCGCCATGCTCGCGGGTCAAGACGACTTCACCGCAAGCCGGGCAAAAGTCTCCGGTCACCGCCGGGATGGTGGTGTTCTCGCCCTTGTAGATGTAGGGCATATCGCGCGTGTCATGGATCAGTTCCGCCGCGCCACAGCATGGGCATTTCATGGTCATTGCTCCTTGAAATACGTTGGGAAGCATTTTCTCGCTATCCGTAACGGTTATCACCCAGCCCGCAGCGCCGCCCGCTACCCCACCCCAATCTCAGGCCTCTCCGCAAACGGGTCGGCCGGGTTGGTGCCGGCCACGATGGCGTCGAAGCGCTGGCGGGCGTTGCCCAAGGCTTTGGGGTGGCTGTAGATGTAGAACTGGTCGGCGCGCATGGCCTGGAACACCATGTCGGCCACCTGGGCGGCGGTGATCTTGCCGGAACTCACGGCTTTGTCGCTCATGGCCTG
>JAUXXN010000410.1 GCA_030684755.1 Hydrogenophaga sp. | reverse complement strand
ATCCGGGCCTGTGGCCTGCTCGCAAATGGGCAGGTAATGGCTGCCCACGGCGGTGTTGGCGGGTGTGAGCACGCTGTTGTCTGTGGTGAACCCGTTCCAGGCGCGGTTGGTCATGGTGATCACGCCTTGGTGGTCCAGCACCGCAATGTGGGCGGTCATGGCGTCCAAAATGGTCTGCAACTGGTTGAGCTTGTGCACCGTGCTCATGTCCATGAAGCTCACCACCACGCCGCGCGAGGCCGACGATGGAATGCGGTAGGGCAGCATCTTGACCATGTAGTACCGCTGCTCGGGGCCGCGCACTTCTTTCTCGCTGGGTTGGTTGCGCAGCAGGGTGGTGTGCAGGTCGTCCATGAAGTCGGGGTAGTCCAGCGAGTGGGTCAGGTCGTCCAGTGGGCGGCCAATGTCGGTGTCGCGCAGCCTGAAGATTTGCGCCGCGTCGGGGCTGAAGCGGGTCAGGTGCAGGTGCTCGTCCACAAACACCGTGCCCGACGACACCACGCGGGCCAAGTTGTCCAGGTCGGCGTTGACGCGGTTGAGGATGTCGATTTTTTCCTGGTACTCGGCGTTGACGGTGTTGAGCTCCTCGTTCACCGATTGCAGCTCTTCGTTGGAGCTTTGCAGCTCCTCGTTGGAGGCCATCATTTCCTCGTTGGTGGCCTGCAGCTCTTCGTTGGAGGTTTCCAGCTCTTCAATGGTGGCTTGCAGGCTTTCGCGGGTGGCCGCCAGTTCGTGCTCCAGCACCTCCAGCCGCTCCGATGTTTCAGAGCCAATGTCCACCGGCGTGAGCTTGTCGCTGCGTTCCAAGTGGTTGGCAGGCTCAAAGGTGAGCAGGGTCAAGCGCTCGCCGTCCACTTCGCCCACGGGCCAGGCGCTCAGGCGCAACGGAATTTTCACCGGCTCTTGGCCCAGCTGTGTCAGGCTTTGCGGCAGGGTGATTCGGACCACATCCGATGTCACGTTGGAGTTTTCACGGGCACTTTTGAACAGCAGCGCCGCAGCCACCGGAATGAGGGCGTCGGGCAAGATGCGGTTGACGTCCAGGCTGGGCTGGCCCTCGCGGATGCGCAGGAACGCATGCACCTCGCCATAAGAATGCACCAGCTGGTGGCTGCTGTTGACCAAAATGGCCACTGGCGGGGCAAATGCCTTGAGCAAGGTGGCGTAACCCCGGTCAATCGCACCCGCACCCAAACGCGCCGGGCTGTTGCTGACCGTTGGGCGGCGTGCCAAGGCCAGTGCCGACAGGTTGTTGCCCGCGTTGCGCGACATGTCCAGCGGCAGCGAGGTGGGACGCAGCACCTGCCAGAGTTTGTGGCGGATGGAGAGGGTTTGAAAGTCGCGCTGCAAGTCGCCCAGCGATTCGCTGGAGCCCAAAAACAGGTAGCCCTTGGGGCTCAGCGCGTACTGCATGCGGCGCAAGGCCCGGTCTTGGGCGCTGCTTTTGAAGTAAATCAGCGCGTTGCGGCACACCACCAAGTCCATTTTGGTGAAAGGCGGGTCGCTCAGCAGGTTGTGACGGGCAAACACGATGCATTGGCGCAGCTCGTTTTTGACCGCAAAGCTGTTGCCCTTTTTGACAAAAAACCGCTCCAGCTGCTGCGGCGGCACTTCTGCCACGATGGATTCGGGGTACACGCCCGCGCCGGCGGTTTCAATGTTGAGCTGCTCCACATCGGTGGCAAAAATCTTGAGCGCTGGCCAGCGCTTGGCCTGGTCAAACGCCTCCAGAAACAGCATGGCCACCGAGTAAGCCTCTTCCCCGGTGGACACGGCAGCGCACCACACCCGGATGGTCTGACCAGCCTCTTTGCCTGCCACGATGGGGTCAACCACCTGGCGCATCAGGGCGTCGAACGACTCGGTGTCTCGGAAAAAGCTGGTGACAGGAATCAGCAGCTCGCGGCGCAGCGTCTGCACTTCGGCCCGGTCCTGGTTGAGCAGTTCTAGGTAAGCCTCCATGCTGCCCACCTGTTTGACGGCCATACGCCGCTCGATGCGGCGCATCACCGTGCCCGGTTTGTATTCTTCAAAATTGATGCCACCCAGCTGTAGCAGCAAGTGCAAGATGCCTGAGAGGGCTGCTTCTGGCCCCACCGCCAGGGACATCCCCAGGGGGTGGCGGCTGGCATCGCTTTGCGGCGGCGGTTGGTTGGTGATGTGGGCCACGATGCGCTGGGCCATGGCCTCCACGGGCAAGATGGCGTCCACCAAACCGGTGGCAATCACGCTGCGCGGCATGCCATCGAACTTGGCGTTTTCGGGGTCTTGCGCCAGCAAAATGCCCCCAGCTTCGTTGATGGCGCCCGCCCCTCGTGTGCCGTCCGACCCGGTGCCCGACAGCACCACGCCCACGGCACGGTCGCCATGGTGCGTGGCCAGCGACTGAAAAAACACATCAATGGGCAGCGTGAGCGTGCGCGGGTTCTTGGGCGTCAGGCGCAGCAGCCGCCCATCCATGTGCATGATGGAACCGGGTGGAATCAGAAAGACTTGGTTGGGCGCAATCGGCAAGTTTTCTTCCACCACCACCACCGGCATGCGGGTGTGGCGCGCCAGCAGGCTGGCCATCATGCTTTTGTGGTCGGGTGACAGGTGTTGAATGACCACGAAGGCCGCGCCCGAGTCGGCGGGCAGGCTGGCAAACAGTTTTTCCAGTGCGTCTAGGCCGCCAGCCGATGCGCCAATGGCCACCACGTGCAGCGGTTTGTCAAGGTGCTCGTCCAAGGTCGTGTCTGTCATGCCCCGGTTGTTGCCCCTTTGGGGCGGGTTGGCGGGTGTGCTGGGGCTGGACGTGGTGGGGCGTGTGGGCATGGGGCGCTCTGACAGGTGGGGGTTTGCTTGCGGCAACCCCTTAACTTTAAGGTATGGCCGACCCACACCCTATGACCCAACACAAGGAACGGTCGGTGTTGTT
Organism: Hydrogenophaga sp.; assembly: GCA_030684755.1. Classification (GTDB taxonomy): domain Bacteria; phylum Pseudomonadota; class Gammaproteobacteria; order Burkholderiales; family Burkholderiaceae_C; genus Hydrogenophaga. The sequence continues at coordinate 12,389 of JAUXXN010000410.1, read as the reverse complement.
GGTGCCGCCGCCGGGGCGGGCGGGCGCAATCACGTTTGTGAGCCAAGGTGCAGGTGCGTGATGGCTGTGCAACGCATGCCATACTTACAGAGCCTACGTGGTTAAATTTTGGGTCTTTTAACATTGACCAGCCAAAGGCACTTTGTTCTTGAACCCATTTCAAAACCCGTTGTTGCAGCTGCCCATTTCCCCACATTCGCTTGAGCCCCTGACTTGAAGAGCCGATCTTGTCCTCCCTCTATCTAGAACACTTCCGCTTGAACGAGCCGCCGTTTGGCCTCACGCCCAACGGTCGGTTTTTTTTCGAAGGGTCCACCCGCAGGGCCATTCTGGAGGCCTTGCAGCACGCGGTGCTCGACGACGACGGCATCATTGTGGTGGTGGGCGAGGTGGGCAGTGGCAAAACCATGCTGTGCCGTGTGCTGGCCGACCGCTTGCCACGCGACAAGGTGGAGTTGGTGTACTTGGCCAACCCATCCTTTGGGCCGGGTGAAATTCTGTACTCGCTGCTGGCCGATTGGGGCTTGCAGGCGCCCGCTGGCAAGCCACCGCTGCTCGTCATTCAAGAAGCCCTGATGCAGCGCCATACCCAGGGAATGCATGTGGTGGTGCTGATTGACGAGGCGCAGGCCATGTCGCCCGAGTCGCTGGATGAAATCAAGCTGCTCTCCAACCTGGAAACCGCACAGCGCAAGCTGCTGCAAATTGTGTTGTTTGGCCAGCCCGAACTGGATCAGTTGCTGGCGTTGCCCCGGCTGCGCCAGGTGCGCGACCGGGTGGTTCACCGCTTTGACCTCACGCCGCTCAACGACGACGACGCCTGTGCCTATGTGTACCACCGCCTGCGCCTGGCTGGCTGGCAGGGCGGGGCGCTGTTTGAGTCCAAAGCTTTGTTGCAGCTGGTCAGGGCTGCGCACGGGCGTGCTCGGGCCATTCATTTGCTGGCCGACAAGGCCTTGCTGGCATCCTTTGCCGAGGGCGCGCAGCAGGTCAGCACCAGCCATGTGCAGCGGGCCATTGCCGACCTCAAGAGGCTCGGTGCCCCCGACCCGAAGGTGCTAGGGCGCCAAGGGACGGCCTCGCTCTGGAGCGGCCACATCATTTTGCTGGCCGTGTCGGCCATCGGCGCGGTTTTGGTGCTGGGCATCGGTTTGGGCTACGTTCTGAAACAGACCCAGACCCAGCAGCCTTTGGCCAACACACCCATTCCAGCCGCATTGCCTGTGTTGCCTGCGGCAACCGAGGCGCCTGCCGCAGCCCCAGCCCCAGCCGAAGCGGCACCAACGCCTGCCGCCGCCGCTGCGCCAGCACCTGCACCGGCTGAGGTGGACGCGCCCGCCCCTGCGGCTCCACCACCCGCTCCTGTGGCTCCTGTGGTGGCACCCGATTCGCCCACCGGTGTGGCGTCACCCGACGGGCTGGCCAGCCGCTACGCGGCGTTGCCAGCGCCTCTGCTCGACAGCGTGCTGCGCACCCGCGAGGTGTTTGACAACCCCGCCGAAGTGGGCTGGACGGTTCAAATTGGCATTGCCACCGACGTGCCAGCCACCCTGCGCCTGGTGAACAGCTTGAAGGCCCATACCCCCGTTTGGGTACATGACCGCCAGTACAGCAACCAGCAGGCTCCCAGCTGGGCCGTGTATGTGGGGCTTTATGCTTCACGCGACGAGGCATCGCAGGCCGTGCCACAGTTCGTCAATGCCGCTGTCAAGGCCGGGCGGCCCTTGGTACGCAGCTTGCAACGCATCCGAACCGAAACCTATCCAGAGCGCGCTCCTTCATGATTTTTCGACACCTACACGTCCACCGTTGGTTCTGTTGGTTCCGTTGGAGCCGTGTTGACAGCACCGAGCGCGTTCAGCGCGGCGCCGCTTTGGGCTTGAGCCATGTGGTCGCCCTGCCCCAGCCCAGCCCGGCCGCCCATGGGCTGCTGAAGCCCCTGTGTTTCACGGTGTGCCTGGCGTTGTCCGCTTGCGCAGCACCTCCCCGAGAGCCTGGCCCAGGCCACCTGCGGCCCTCTGCCCAGCCCCAAGGCAAACCCCCTGAGCTGGTCGATGCGCTCCTGCTGCCGCCGCAGCCGCGCCCAGGCCGCACCAAGGCCGAGGTCTATTCGGTCAGCGTGCACAACCTGGCCATCCGCGATTTGCTGTTTGCACTTGCCCGCGATGCCCGCATCAACCTGGATGTACACCCCGACTTGGCAGGCACCGTCAGCATCAACGCCATCGACCAGACCATCACCGAAATTCTGGACCGCGCGGCCATGCAGGTGGACATGCGCTACGAAATGGAAGGGCGCAACCTGTTTGTCATGCCCGACTCTCCCGTGTTGCGCCACTACCGCGTGGATTACCCCAACGTGTCGCGCGAGTCCCGCAGCAGCGTGAGCGCCAGCAGCAGCATTGGGGGCAGTGGCGCGGGCAACAGCTCCAGCAGCTCCATGGCCAACACGTCCAACAACCGCTTTTGGGACACCCTGACCCAAAACATCCGCGATTTGCTGCGCGAGACCGACAAACAATTGCCCGAAGAGACCGGTGCCGCACCCGTCGCTGCACCGGCGGCCAATGCGCTGGGCGCCATAGCCAACCCTGCAGCCAGTCCCGCCGCCCCCACTGCAGCACGTTTCCGCGAAGCCGCCTCCGTCATCGCCAACCCCGAAACCGGGGTGCTTTCGGTGCGTGCTTCGTTCCGCCAGCACCTGCGCATCCGCGAGTTCATGGACCGGGTCATGCTGAGTGCCGGGCGGCAGGTCATGATTGAAGCCACCATCGTTGAGGTCAACCTGTCCGACCAGTACCAGCAGGGCATCAACTGGTCGGTGTTCCGGCGTGGCCTGCCGCTGTTTCAGCTCGGGCCTGCAGGCGCCAACATGCCCTCGGGCGTGCCCATGAGTGGCGTCATTCCCAGCATGGCGGCGTTTACCCCCACCTACACCAGCGCCAGCGGGCTCACGCAAATCAGCGCAGCGGTGCGCCTGCTCGAATCGTTTGGCAACACCAAGGTGCTGTCCAGCCCCAAGATCAGCGCGCTGAACAACCAGGCGGCGCTGCTCAAGGTGACGGAAGACATCGTGTACTTCACCCTCACCAGCACCTTTGAGCAAGGGACCAATGGGGCCGCTGGGCGCATGACGGTGACTTCCAACCAAAACACAGTTTCAGTGGGCTTTGTCATGAGCGTCATGCCCCAGGTGGGCGAAAACGACCAAGTCACGCTCATTTTGCGTCCCACCCTGTCGCGGGTGGCGGGCTATGTGAACGACCCCGCCGTGTCCATCAACTTGGCCATGGCCCGTGCCGGTGGAAGCGATGTGCCTGAGGTGGTGAGCCGGGTGCCGCAAATCCAGACCCGCGAGCTGGAGTCGGTCATCAAAGTGCGCTCGGGCGACACCGCTGTGTTGGGCGGCCTGATGCGCGAAAACTTCACCAGCAGCACCGACCAAACCCCCGGCCTGGGCAGCCTGCCGGGCCTGGGCGAGTTGTTCAAATACAAAAGCCGCGACAACGGCAAGAGCGAACTGGTGATCTTTTTGCGCCCCACGGTGGTGACCGATGCCAGCCTGGAGGGCGATTACCAGACCTTCCAACCCCACCTGAGCGAAGCCCTGCGCGCCATGCCCGAGCAATCGGGTGTGCCATTTGGCCTCCCTCAGTCCAACGGGAGGCAGCCGTGAGCGTGCTGCTGGACGCCCTGCGCCGCAGCGAAATGAGCCTTGCAGCGCCCACTCCCCCGGTCGAACCCGCCAGCCCAGATGCCACCACGCCCGCCGCATCACCGCTGACCACCGGTGCTGCCACGGCGGGCAACGGAGCGGCAAGCCTTTCCCAAGCCGCAAACAACCTGCTGAATGCATCGTCCTACAAGACCGTGAAGGTCACACGCAACCGCAAACGGCTGCTGGGCGTGGCCGCCGCCGTGTTGTTGTTGCCCATGGCGGGCTGGTTGGGTTGGATGGTTTGGCAGGACTCTCAGCCCGCTGTCGTTGCCTGGGTGCCTCCGCCCGCCGTCGCAGACTCCAACCCGCCCGAACCGCCTGCCGACAACGCACCCACGGCAACGCCAGCATCTCAAGTGGCTCAAGTGGCTCAAGCCGAGGCAGAAGCTGAAGCTTCCAAGCCTGCTGAGCAGCCTGCGCCACCACCTCCGCCAGCCAAGCCCGCCCCAACAAACCAACGGCCTGCACCTTCAGCTGCCACCGCACCTGCACCCGCCAAGGCAACTGCAACTGCAACTGCAACCCCTGCGTCTTCTAGGCCCAGGGCCGCTCAGCCAAACCCAGGCACGGCCCGCGCACCAGCCAACGCACCAGCCCCCACGCCGCCCTTGGTGGTGCGTTCCGAGGCCAACCGACAATTGCAAGAGGCCTGGACCGCGCTGGGCCAGGGCGATGCCGCGCGCGCCCTGGGCCTGTACCGCCAGGTGCTCACCGAGCGCCCCGACGACCCCGATGCCACCCTGGGTGTGGCCGTCGCGTTGCACCGGCAAAAAAACCTGCCCGAAGCCTGGGTGGCTTACCAGCGCAGCCTCAAGCTCTGGCCCGACAACGCCACCGCCCGCACCGGCTTGCTGGCCATCCTGTCCGAGTCCGATGCGCAGACCGCCGAGAGCCGCTTGAACGAGTGGGTGCAAGAACGCCCCCGCGACGCTGCCGCGCAAGCCGCCTTGGGCAACCTGCTCGGGCGCCAGTCGCGCTGGGCCGAAGCCCTGCCGTGGCTGGCTCGAGCCCAGTCGCTGGAGCCCATGCAGGCCACCTACGCCTACAACCTGGCGGTGGCACTTGACCAGTCGCGCCGCTACACCGAAGCGGTGCAGCACTACCAACTGGCGTTGCAGCTCGGCGGTGCGGGCGTGCCTGTGCAGCACATCAGCAGCCGGTTGCGCGAATTGGCCTACCTGGGCACGCCATGAGCACACAGAGCAACGCCAACGCCAACACTTCTGCGGCGGTTCGCCGCCCCATGCGTCTGGGCGAACGCCTGCTGCAAATGGGGCTGGTGTCGGCCGATCAGGTGCAAATTGCCCTGCTGGAGCAACAAAAAACCGGCAAGCAGATTGGCGATGCGCTGATTGCCATGGGTTTTGTGACCGAAGAGGCCATGCGCGAGGTGCTGGGTGCCACGCTGGGCCAGCAAACCATTCTGCTGCAGTCGGTGCTGGCCGAGCCCGAAGCGCTCAAGCGCCTGCCCAAAGACTTGGCCAGCCGCTTTCAGGCGTTTCCGGTGTCGTACAACCCCGACACCAAAGAACTGGTGCTGGCCAGCCCCAAGCCCAACGACATCATCGCCGCCGATCAAATTCGTGCGCAGGCCGGCCTGGGGGTGCGCATCGCGTGGCGGCTGGCCAGTTCCGCCGATGTGCTGGCCGCCATCGACCAGTTCTACGGCTACGAACTGTCCATCGACGGCACCATCCACGAAATTGAAACCGGTCAGATCGACCTTTTGGCCCTCACGCAAGGGCGGGGCGGCTACAGCCACCCGGTGGTGCGCCTGGTCGACGCCTTGTTGTCCGACGCGGTGCACAAGCTCGCGTCCGACATCCACTTTGAGCCCGAAGGGCAGTTTTTGCGCATCCGTTACCGCATCGACGGCGTGATGCGTCAGGTGCGGGTGTTGCACGGCCGCTACTGGTCGGCCATGCTGGTGCGCCTCAAGCTGATTTCCAGCATGAACATTGCCGAGAGCCGGGCGCCGCAAGACGGGCGCGTGTCGCTGTCCATTGGCGGGCGCACAGTGGACTTTCGGGCCGCTGTGCAACCCACCATCCACGGCGAAAACTTTGTGCTGCGGGTGCTCGATGCCAAGCGCGGCATTGTGGACTACGACAAACTGGGCCTGACCGAGCGCCAGTACGGCTTGCTCAACCTCATGCTGGCCCGCCCCGAGGGCATTGTGTTGGTCACAGGGCCCACCGGCTCTGGCAAAACCACCACCCTGTATTCGGTGCTCAGCCACCTGAACACCGAAAGCGTCAACATCATGACGCTGGAAGACCCGGTGGAATACCCCATCACACGCATCCGCCAAACCTCCATTGCCGACGGCAGCAAAATCGACTTCTCCGAAGGCATCCGCTCCATGATGCGGCAAGACCCCGACATCATTCTGGTGGGCGAGGTGCGCGACAAAGACACCGCCGAAATGGCCTTCCGCGCCGCCATGACCGGCCACCAGGTGTTCTCCACCCTGCACACCAACTCGGCCATCCGCAGCATTCCGCGCCTGAAAGACCTGGGCGTGGCGCCCGATGTGATTGCCGGCAACATCATCGGCATCATTGCCCAGCGGCTTTTGCGCCGCCTGTGCCTGCAATGCCGTGAGCCGGTTGAGGTAGTTGCTGGCAGTGCCGAAGCCCGCATTCTGGGCGACGCGCATGTGGGCCACACCGTCTACCAGCACCACAGTGGCGGCTGTGAGGCCTGCGATTACCAGGGCTACAAAGGGCGGCTGGCCATCATGGAGTTGCTGCGTTTTGACGCCGAACTCGACGAACTCATCACCCGCAACGCCACCCTGGGCGAGCTCACCGCGCACGCCCTGGCCCACGGTTTCACCCCCATTGCCGAAGACGGCTTGCGCCGCGTGGTGGAAGGTGTCACCAGCATTGAAGAAGTGGGCCGTGTGGTTGATTTGACATTGCGCTTGACGCGCTGAAAGGGCGGCACACATGGCCCGCTACAGTTACCGCGCTATCAACGCCCTGGGCGATGTGGTCAAGGGCGAACTCAGCGCTTTGCATTTGCCCGACATGCAGGCCCAGCTCAAAGCGGCGGGCTTGTCGCTGATCAGCTCCAAAGAGGTCAAGCGCCGCGCCATCAAGCTCTCGGGGCTGCCGCAGCGCGAGATGATCAACTTGCTGTTCCACATGCAAATGCTGTTGCGTGCGGGCGTGCCCATCTTGGCAGCCTTGGAAGATTTGCGCGACGGCGCCGACAGCGTGGAGCTGCGCCAAGTGGCCGCCAGCCTGATGGACCGCATTCAAAACGGCAGCACCCTGGCCGACGCCATGGCCGCCGACCCCGGCATTTTTACCGAAGTGGTGGTGCACCTGATCCGCTCGGGCGAAGTCACCGGGCAGCTGCCCGAGGTGCTGGAGGCGCTGGTGCGCTCCCTCAAGTGGCAGGCCGAGTTGGCCGCGCAAACCAAAAAGCTGCTCATGTATCCGGCCTTCGTCACCATCACCATTTCGGGGGTGGTGGTGTTTTTGATGGTCTACCTGGTGCCCCAGTTGGTCGGCTTCATCGTCAACATGGGGCAAGAAGTGCCCCTCAACACCCGCGCGCTTATCTGGCTGTCCAACGCGTTCGTCAACTACTGGTGGATCATCTTGCCCGCGCCGGTGGTGCTGGGCTTTGGCGTGTCGTTGGCGGCCCGCATAAGTGAACGGGCGCGCTTCCGATTGCACCAAGCTCTGCTGGATCTGCCCGGCGTGGGGCCGGTGATCAAAAAAATCATTCTGGCTCGGCTGGCCGACAGCTTCGGGTTGATGTACCGCACCGGTATTCCCGTCATCGAAGCCCTGGGCTATTGCGAAAAAATCAGTGGCAGCCTACCCATTCAGCGTGCGGTGGCCCGCGTGCGCGAACGCATCGCCACCGGCACCCCCATCAGCGAAGCGTTTGCGGTTGAAAACCTCTTTCCCTCGCTGGTGGTGCGCATGCTCAAGGTGGGTGAGGCCACCGGCGCGTTGGACGAAGCGCTGGACAACGTCAGCTACTTTTTCAACCGCGACATTGAAGAGTCCATTGGCCGCGTGCAGGCGCTCATCGAGCCCGTGCTCACCGTCACCCTGGGGCTGATCTTGGGCTGGATCATGCTGGCGGTGATGGGCCCCATTTACGACACCATTTCCAAAATCCAGGCATGAAACTGCGCTTGCCAACACCGCTGTCTGCGCCTTCTGCTTCTGCAACGGCAGGGGGCTTTCTGCTGGTGCAGCCCTTGCAAGCGCAATGGCTGGATGCCACCGGGCAGCCCATGGCGCAACCCCCAGCGCCCAAGCAGCCCGTGCGCGTGGTGGCCGACCTGATTGAAGAAACCCATGTGCTGGTGGATGTGCCTGGCCTCATGGGCTCGGACCGCACCGGCTTCATTCAGCAGCAGATGCAAAACCTGCTGCCCGACGTGCCCCTGCGCGCCACTTGGGAAACAAAGGCCAGCCAGCCTTTGCTGCCCAAGGCGTTCCAAATCCATGCGGTGGGCGTGGCCTCGCAAACCTTGCAAACCGCGCTCGACCAAGAAGTGGCCCAGAAACGCCCGGTGCAAGGGGTGTGGCCGCTGAGCTACCTCATGGCGCAGTGGGCCGGTAAGCAGCCCAGTCTAAAAACGTCCGCTTGGTTGTTTTTGTGCCTGAGCTTGCCGCACGGCCTGCGCATGGTGCTGCTCAAGCAAGGTGTGCCGGTGTTTTCGCGCCTGCTGCTCGACCTCGACCCTGTGCAGCAAGCCGTCGAAATCAGCCTCACCCTGAAATACCTGATCGACAACCGCATGCTCGACCGCGCCGCGCAGCCCGGCATCGTGCTCATGCAGCCCAGCACTGGGTTGGCGCAAGCCTTGCAAGACGAAGCCGTGGCCGTGCTCCCAGCGGTGCTGGTCCAGTCGGCCCTAGGCGTGCTGGCCGACGTGTTGGCGCTGGCCACCAGCAAAACGCCGGGCCAACTGGCTCCAGCGCCTGTGCGCCGGTATTTTCTGGCTGACCAAGCGCGCCAAGGGCTCGTGCTTGCCGGCGCCGTGTTGGCACTGGGCGGGTTGTGGATGGTGGTTGGTCAAGCCCAAGCCGTCTTGGACCAGATGGACCAAACCAACCAATGGCAACAACAAGCCAACAACATGACCCGAAGCGCGCAATCCATCCAGCAAGGCATTGCCGCCAGCGGGGTGGACACCAGCCTCATGCGGCTGGCCATTGAAGTGAAGCAGCGCGAACTGCAGGTTGGCATTGATCTGCCCGCCGCCCTCATGCAACTGGCCTTGCTGATGCAGGCCCAGACGCAGGCCGAGTTGTTGCGCACCGAACTCGCGCTGGTGCCCAGCGTGTGCGGCGGAGCGCCGCCCTTGGGCGCAGCCGGGGCCACCCCGGTTCAGCCCCCACCGCCGCCGCCCACCGTGGGGCCAGAAGGAGCCATTGCCACCCAGGTGGAGTGGCAATTTGAAATCCGCCCCACCAGCAGCTTGTCGCCCCGCGCCCGCCAGCAAGTGCTGGATGCACTGGGCAAAGCCGCACGCAGCTGGCCCGACTGGCAGGTGCATGTGGACCCCGTGCAATCGGCCAGCGGCGCCGTCATTGCCAGCAACCAGCCGGGCGGCGGGCCGGGCGCTGAGTGGCGCTGGTGCCTGTCGCCAGCGCCCCCACCACCACCGGCCCAACCCTCATGAACGCGCTGTTGCCTTTGCTGCTGCCGCTGCTGCGGCCCCTGCTCATCAAAATGGGCGTTCTGTTGTGCGCGCTGGCCCTGGCCTGGGGCGGGCTGTATGCCGTGCAGCAATCGCTGCTGCCCGACTGGCAGCAGGCGCAAGGCCAACAGCAAGCCGCCCAAGCGCTGCTGAGCGAAGCCCAGGCCGACCAGACCGATCTGGACACCCACCGCCGCACCTTTGAAATGCTCAAGGCCAGCGGCCTGCTGGGCGGCGAGCCCCGCGCCGTGTGGGTGGAAGACCTGTTGCGCATATCCACCACGCTGGGTTTGCAGGCCCAAGTCAGCTTCACCCTGGGCAGCCCACAAACGGTTGAACTGCCGCAGGCCCAGGCCACGGGCGCGCGTGTGACCCGCCACACCCTCGACTACACCATGACCGGTGTGCATGAACTTGAAGTGCTGCAACTCACCGACCAATTCATGCAAGCCCACCAAGGCGTGGCCCGCCTCATGGGCTGCGCGCTGGAGCAACCCACCCCCGACGGTTTGGGCGCCCGCTGCCGTGTCAACTTTTTGCACATTGAACCGCCCGCCGCTCCCAGCCACAATGCGGGCAACTGAGCCCCACCATGCGCCGTCCGACCCTCTTTTCTTCACCGCCACCCTTGTGTATGCCCCGCTGGCCTGCCGGTGCGGTGTTGCTGGCCGGTTGTGTGCTGGGTGGCATGGCTTTCGCCGCGCCCACGCCCAGCGCTGCCGCTCTCAACGCAGCCGATGCCGCCAATCCATGGCCCCGCCTGTTCTACACCCCCGCCCAACGCGCCGCCCTGGTGCGCGCGCGCTACGCTGATTCAGCCACACCCGCTGCCGCACCCGAAGCTGTGGGTGCCATGCCCGAAGCCCCACCACCCCTGACCACCTTTGTGTTGCAAGGCATGGCCCAGGGCAGCCAAGGCGCCAGTGCATGGATCAACGGCCAGATGCTGCGCAACGGCGCACTGCTGGACGGGCGTACCGTCCACATCGAACAGCTGGCTGTGCGCCTGCGCCAGCCAGGCCAGCCCGATCTGGTGCTCAAGCCCGGCCAGGCCAGCCTGGAGCCCGGCCAACCGGTGTTGGATGTGGTGCCTGCGGGCACTTTCATCAAAAGATAAGGCATTTGCGTTGGCAGCATCCGCACATACAGCTTTCAAAAAGACCGCCATGAACCTTCGCACATTTCCCCAGCCAAGCGATACCCGGCGCCAGCACGGCTTTTCGCTGGTGGAACTGGCCATGGTGCTGCTGGTGGTGGGTTTTCTGGCGGCCTTGTTTTTGCCCGCCACCAACACCATGATGGACAACAACCGCCGCAAGGAAACCCGCACCAAGCTGGAGGCGCTGGAAGCGGCCATGACCCGGTTTGTGATGACGAACCGGCGCTTGCCTTGTCCGGCGGATGGCAGTTTGGGGCCAGGCGATGCCAATCAGGGGCTGGAGCAGCGCACGCCTGTCACAGGCGTTTGCACCGCAATCGACACAGGCTTGGTGCCTTGGCGCACACTGGGCATTCCCCAAGACGCAGCGACCGATGCCTGGGGAAGCCTCGTGACTTATCGGGTGTGGGTCAGTGCAGCTAACGCGCTCACACAGCTGAATGGTATGGATATGAGCGATTGCAATCCCGTTGGGGGTGCAACAACAGATGTTGGCGCGTGCAGAGGCGACAACACTACCAGCCCTTTCAATTGGTTGACCGTAGACGGTAGTCCCACTGACGCCCGGGGGTTTCGTGCCTGCGCGGGTGATGTCGCCGGTTTGGGTTGTGGAGCTGAATTGGCTAGTAAAGCCCTCGGCAACGGGGTCGCCTACTTTTTAATCAGCCACGGCGCCAACAAATTCGGTGCGTACAACACCAATGGCACATTGCTACCCGTCAATGGACCTGGCCCAGGTGAACGGGAGCAAATCAACGGCAACGGTCAGCCTTTCAGAAACAACTCGGCCACCGGCGTAGATTTCTACATCGACGCAGACCTTGACGAAAACCCCGCCAGCTACTACGACGACATCGTGTTGCGCCCCACGGTGATCAAGGTCGCGCTGGATGCCGGCCTTGGCCCCAGGGTGACGCCCTGAAAGGTTATGACCATGCGCCACCTCCCACCCATGCCGCCTTGCCCTCGACCGCCAGGCTTTCAGCAGCGCGGCGCCATAGTCATGCCCATAATCGTGACGGTCTTGGTCTTAGGCGCTTCCACACTGGCTTTGCAAGCCGCCAAGCAAACCCGCAGACCACTGGCAGAACTGCGAACGACCGAGCAACGGTTGGACCGGATTGAGCAAACGCTCAGGGCCTATGTACTGATTCATCAGGAACTGCCTTGTGCTGCTGATGGCGCGTTGGACACCGGGTTGGCCGATCCAATTTCTGGAGCTTGCAATACACCCGGTGGTACGGTGCCGTGGGCTACGTTGGGTTTGCAAAAAGACGATGCCTTGGACGGATGGAGCCGGAAAATCTCCTATCGGGTGTTTGCTGGTAATACCGGGCTGCTTCCGCCTCCTGCGCTGCCTGCAGGTTTTCAAGTTAAGGATGCCTATTCGACTCCGTCACCTGTACCCGAGGTGGCCTGGGTGTTGATCAGCCACGGCCCAACCGGATTGGGTGCGTGGAGGTCAGGCCAAAATCCAGCGTCAAGAGTTTGTGGCCTTGCGCAAATGCCACCGGCGAACAGCGACGAGTGCTACAACACATTAGCCTTACCTGTAGCTCCTGCATTTTTTGTACAACGCCCGCCAGAGGTTTTGTCTGCAGTCGGTCAGGCGCTCGATCCGGCTATCGCTGTCAATCACTTTGATGATGATGTTCGTTACAAAACCTTGAAAGAGCTGGCCGCAGAAACGGGGTTGTCGGGCATTGATCCAAATTCATGTCCACCACCAGGGCCGCCGTGTCCACCACCACCGCCACCACCACCGCCACCGCCACCGCCACCGCCACCGCCACCGCCACCGCCACCGCCACCGCCACCGCCACCGCCACCGCCAC
>JAUXXN010000409.1 GCA_030684755.1 Hydrogenophaga sp. | reverse complement strand
CCTCATTGGCGACAACAAGGGTGGCCGCTACAAGTCAGACAACATCTGGATGATGGCCGACACCGGCCCCTGCGGCCCGTGCTCCGAAATCTTTTATGACCACGGCGACCACATCCCCGGCGGCCCTCCCGGCAGCCCCGATGAAGACGGCGACCGCTTCATTGAAATCTGGAACAACGTGTTCATGCAGTTCAACATGGACGAAACCGGTGCCGTCACCCCGCTGCCCGCGCCCGGCGTGGACACCGGCATGGGCCTGGAGCGCCTGGCCGCCATCCTGCAGCACGTGCACAGCAATTACGAAATCGACATCTTCGACCAGCTGATCAAGGCCGCCGCCCGCGAAACGGGCACCACCGACCTGAGCAACCCGTCGCTGAAGGTGATTGCCGACCACATCCGCGCCACCGCGTTTTTGATCAGCGACGGCGTGATTCCTTCCAACGAAGGCCGGGGCTACGTGCAGCGCCGCATCGTGCGCCGCGCCATTCGCCACGGCTACAAGCTGGGCCAAAAAACCCCGTTCTTCCACAAACTGGTGCCCGATTTGGTGCGCATGATGGGTGATGCTTACCCGAACATGGCTGCGCAGGCGCAGCGCATCACCGAGGTGTTGAAGGCCGAGGAAGAGCGGTTTTATGAGACGCTGGCGAATGGGATGGAGATTTTGGATGCAGCCTTGGCGGGCGATGCCAAGGTGCTGCCCGGCGACGTGGCCTTCAAGCTGCACGACACCTACGGCTTCCCGCTCGACCTGTCGGGCGACGTGTGCCGCGAACGCGGTCTGACGGTTGACGAAGCCGGTTTCCACGCCGCCATGGAAGCGCAAAAAGCCAAAGGCCGCGCCGCCGGCAAGTTCAAGATGGACAAGGCGCTGGACTACAGCGGCGCGGGCAACACCTTCGTGGGCTACGAGCAATTGCAAGCCCCGGCCAAGGTGGTGGCGCTGTACTTGGACGGCACGCCGGTGGCCGAACTCAAGCCGGGTCAGCAGGGCGTGGTGGTGCTGGACAGCACGCCGTTTTACGCCGAAAGCGGCGGCCAGGTGGGTGACGAGGGCGCCATCAGCACGCCGTCGGCCCGCTTTGCGGTGGGCGATACGCAAAAAATCAAGTCCGACGTGTTCGGCCACCACGGCGCGATGGAGCAGGGCACGATGGCGGTGGGCGACACGGTGACCGCCAGCGTGAACCTGGACCTGCGCGCCGCCACGGTGCGCAACCACAGCGCCACCCATTTGATGCACAAAGCCCTGCGCGAGGTGCTGGGCAGCCATGTGCAGCAAAAAGGCAGCTTGGTCAATTCCGAGCGCACCCGCTTTGACTTTGCGCACAACTCCCCTGTGACGGACGCGCAAATCCGCGACATTGAGCAGCGCGTGAACGCCGAGGTGCTGGCCAACGCCGCCACGCAGGCGCGTGTGATGGATATCGAGTCGGCCCAAAAAACCGGCGCCATGATGTTGTTTGGCGAGAAATACGGCGAAACGGTTCGCGTGCTCGACATCGGCTCCAGCCGCGAACTGTGCGGCGGCACCCACGTGCAGCGCACCGGCGATATTGGTTTGTTCACCATCGTGGCCGAAGGCGGCGTGGCCGCTGGCGTGCGCCGCATCGAAGCGGTGACGGGCCTGAACGCGCTGGCCTATGTGCAAGACATGGAAGCTACCTTGGGCGGCGTGGCCGGCACGCTGCGCGTGGTGCCCGGCGATGTGCCGGCCCGCGTGGGGGCGTTGCTGGAGCAGCTGCGCGAAACTGAAAAAGAAATGGCCGCACTGAAAGGCCGCCTGGCCTCGGCACAGGGCGATGAGCTGGTGAACCAAGCGGTGGATGTGAAGGGCGTGAAGCTGCTGGCGGCTGTGCTGCCCGGTGCAGACGCCAAGGGCCTGCGCGAAACGATGGACAAGCTCAAAGACAAGCTCAAGTCTGCCGCCATCGTGTTGGCGGCGGTGGACGGCCAGAAGGTACAGATCGCGGCTGGCGTCACCGCCGATGTGATGACCAAAATCAAGGCCGGTGAACTGGTGAACTTTGTCGCCCAGCAAGTGGGCGGCAAAGGCGGCGGTAAGCCCGACATGGCCATGGCTGGTGGCACCGATGCCGCTAATCTGCCCAAGGCGCTGGCCTCTGTGCAGGCCTGGGTGGCCGACAAGCTGTAAAGCTCAGCCGGGTCAGGCAGGGCTGGGCCAGCGCAGGCCCAGCCCGCTTTCAAACTGCCGCGCTTCGCCGGTCAACGGGTCGGTGAATGACAGGCTTTTGGCCAAAAGGCGCAGCGGTTCCGAAAAATCTTCAGCCTCGTCGGGTCCGTGCAGCACGTTGGGGTAGAGCTGGTCGCCCACGATAGGCAGGCCGAGCGCGTTCATGTGCACCCGCAATTGATGGCGCTTGCCTGTAACCGGCGTTAAACGGTAGCGCGCCCAGGGGCCGCGTTGTTCCAGTGGCTCCACGTGCGTTTCGCTGTTGGGTACCGCATCCTCGGTGGCTTCACACATGCGGTAAAAGTCGGTCGGGTGCTCCACGATGCGGCTGTGGCGCGTGTGGGGCCAGCTCAGCGCTTCGGTGGCCGAAGCAATCGCCTCATAGGTTTTGTGCAGCGTGCGCCCGCTGAACAGCGCGTGGTAGGCGCCGCGCTCGTGCGGGTTGACCGCAAACAGCACCAGCCCAGCCGTTTCCCGGTCGATGCGGTGCAGCGGGGCCAGTTGCGGTAGACCCAGCTTGCGCTGCAGGCGCACCAGCAAGGTTTGCTGCAGATAGTGCCCGCCCGGCGTGACCGGCAAAAAGTGCGGTTTGTCGGCCACCACCAAGTGCGCGTCTTGGTAAATCACCGACGCTTCAAACGGCACCACCACCTCGTCGGGCACGTCGCGGTAGTAAAACAGCCG
>JAUXXN010000408.1 GCA_030684755.1 Hydrogenophaga sp. | reverse complement strand
AGAAACGCTGGACGGCCAGCCGTTCAAGCAGGCCATCATGGCGCCCACCCGCCTGTACGTGAAAAACGTGCTCGCTGCGCTGGCGGCCCACCCCATCAAAGCCCTCGCCCATATTACCGGCGGTGGCTTGCTGGAAAATATCCCGCGCGTGCTGCCCGAAGGTACAGCCGCTCACTTGAAGAGGGGCAGCTGGCCCCAGACCGAGCTGTTCGCCTGGCTGCAGGCCACGGCTGGCATTGATGACGTGGAGATGAACCGCACCTTCAACAACGGCATTGGCATGGTGGTGGTGATCGCCGCCGAAGAGGCCGCAGCCTGCGCCGCCACCCTGCGTGAGCTGGGTGAAACGGTTTACGAAATCGGCGCCATCGGCGAGCTCGGCGAAGGCGCTGCGGTCATGGTGGTCTGACGCAGGCCACCCAACTGATTCAGACCAGTTGCTCTGACATCAGCACCTGCACGCCGGGCACCCCGGCAAGCGCTGCCTGCAAAAGATGGTGGGCAATGCGTTCGGCGGGCACCACACGGTAGCGCTTGGGCAGCAACGGCTTGAGCAACGTAGACAGCCGCACCGCCAACTGCTCGGCGGGGCGACCGTGCTCACGTTCACCACCAATCAGACCGGGCCGAACGAGCGTGAGCGACGGGTAGCCCAGGCGCTGGAGGTCCCGCTCCAGCTCCCCTTTGGTGCGTGAATAGAACACGCGCGATGCCGGGTCGGCCCCCAAGGCCGAATTGAGTGCATAGGCCCTTGCGCCATGGCGCTGCGCCAGCCGCGCCACCTGCAGCGGGTAATCGTGGTCCACCCGGTAAAACGCGGCCTGCGAGCCTGCCGCCTTGATGGTCGTGCCCAGTGTGCAGACCACCGCGTCCACCGCCCACCAAGCGGCGTCTTCGGGCAGGTGATCAAAGTCCACCTGCGGGTTGAGCAGCTTGGGGTGTGGTGGCAGTGCGCTGCGCGTGGGTGCGACCACTTGCTGCACCCGCGCATCTGCCAGCGCCTGCTGTAGCACGCAGTGCCCCACCAGACCCGTGGCACCGACCAGCATCAAACATGACATAACGTGCTTTCTTGTATAGGGTGTCTATTGTGGCGCCGCCGAGAATACAGACCCCAAAGAGCACCGTTCACCGACGCCGAGCGTCGATGTTGTCCAGCAGAGCGCGGTAACCTGTCAAGCGGGTGCCACCCAAGGTCACCGCCTTCGAAGCGGCTTGGTGCGCAGCCTCCAGTTGGCCCAGCTCCAGCTGCACCTGCGCTAGGTTGTTCCAAGCGTCGGCAAAGTCGGGGTGGGCCCGTGTGGTGGCTTCGAAGGCGCGCGCGGCGTCTTCACGCCGCCCCAGTGCGTAAGCGGTGTTGCCCAGACCCAGCAGGCTAATCCGGTGCCCGGGCCAGGCGCTCAGCGCGGTGGTGTAAGCCGCTTCAGCGGCCTGGGCGTCTACACGCTCCAGCGGAGCCACAGCACTGGCCCAGGCATCGGGTTGTGCGGTGACGGGCAATTGGGTCGGCAAGCTGACCCGAAATGCCCAATGGTCGGACCGCGCCCAGGTGTGCTCGAAGGTCGACAACGGCATGGCCAGGAGGGCGGTGGTGCCCGAATGCAGCAGGATCTCGCGGCGCTCGCGGTCGAAGCCCACCACCACCGCGTAATGCCACATGGGCGAAATAGGCAGCGCTAGGTTTTGCAGCACCAGCACCGGGTGTCCGCTGGCCACCTCGGTCAGCAAGGCCTGCAGTGTGGGCGCCAGCGGGTAGGCGACCAAGCCCTGGCGGCGCGCTGCGGCCAGCATTTCAAGCTGCAGGGCGCCTTGGCGCCCAGGCAGGTACACCTGCGGCGTGAGTTGTTCGGGCGTGACCGATTTGCCGGCCGCCTGCGCCACCATGGCCAGGGTGGCCGGGCCACACAGGTTGTCGTCCTGCGGGTGAAAAGGCACCTGTTCCAACAACACGCGGTCAGGCAGCTGCGCGGGCCACTGCCGCTCCAGCTGGGTCAGTTGGGGCGGCGTTGCACAGCCTCCCAACAAGAGCAGCCCACAAAGCAGAACCCCCGCCAAGGCGGGGGTGGCGTGGCGAAGGCGCCAGACGCTCATCGAATGCTGCGGGTGAACGGGAACACCTTGGTCAGGCCCATGATATCGGTCACCAACAGAACCAGAAACACGGTGAACAGCACACCCACCACGCCGGCACCGGCTGGAGCCTGGTCGACGCGGTCAGCCAACTGGGCCACTTCGGCGTCAGACAAGGCTTGCACACGGGCAATGGCGTCGCTGGCGCTCACGCCCTGGGCCTGCAGCGAGGTTTGAACGTCGTCACGCGAGAAAAACGCGGTGACGCGCTCACGGTCGGCATCGCCCGCAACGGTAACCATGGCTTGCTCGGTGGACACCATGGAAGCTTGGGCTGTGAGTGGAACACCTGCCAGCATGAGGCAGGGGATCATGGCGGTAGCGACAAGGCGGTAGAGTGTTTTGGTCATGGTTTTGGCTTTCTGCGCGGTGGACCTTGCTGGGCGAACACCGCAGCTTCGGTCGCATTGTTGAAGGGCTTGGGGTGCTGGGCCAATCCCTTCGCACCCCAACGCATGAGACGCTCAAAATGCCGAAAGGTCTGTTCGCTGTCGCACGAAGACACACAAAACCAGCACACCATACCCTCAAGCTGGACTGAAATCAGCTCAAGGCCCGGCGAAGTTCCTGCAAACGTTGCCCAATGGCATCGCGGTCCAGCGCATCGTCGGTCTGGGTGACGTATATATCGAGATCGGCCACAGCCAGCCGGTTGTCACCCATTTCTGCCCAGGCCAGACCACGGTCGCGGTACTCGGTCCAAGCATCGGGCAACACAATGATCAGACGGTCAAGTACGGAGATCAGGCGCAACCAATCTTCTTGCGTGCGGTGCACTTCCTTCAGGTTGCGCAGCATGCGCACCACAATTTCCCTCGGCGTGGCCGCCTGCAAGTAAAGCCCCACCGGCACATCAAAATCATCCACCAAACCATGGCGCCGTTTGTAAGGCTCCAGCCGTTCAGACAAGTCCTCTCGACTCAGCGACAGCCCAGTGACCGGATCAATCACGGCCTGTCCATC
>JAUXXN010000401.1 GCA_030684755.1 Hydrogenophaga sp. | reverse complement strand
CTGTGCCTCTGAGACAATCGGGGAATGACAGCCTCTACCCTTCACGAAAACAGCCTCCTCACCACCGCCAGCGACAACCCGCAGGCCACCCCCGCCGAAGAACTGCCCCACGGCTGGCTCGCGGTGGAGTCTTTGGACATTGACGCCCAGGGCATCGCCCGTCGACCCGATGGCAAAGTCGTCTTCATTGAAGGCGCGCTGCCCTTTGAAGTCGTCAGCGTCAACATCCACCGCAAGAAAAACAACTGGGAGGCGGGCACGGTCACCGCCGTTCACCGCGAATCGGCGCAGCGTGTGCGGCCCGGTTGCCCCCACTTTGGCATGCATGCGGGCGCCTGTGGCGGCTGCAAGATGCAACATCTGCATGAAACCGCGCAGGTCGCCGTGAAGCAGCGGGTGCTGGAAGACAACCTGTGGCACTTGGGCAAGGTGAAAGCTGAAAACCTGCTGCGTCCCATTGAAGGCCCGGCCTGGGGTTACCGCTACCGGGCGCGGCTCTCGGTGCGCTATGTCCACAAAAAAGGCGAGGTGCTGATTGGCTTTCACGAGCGCAAAAGCCGCTACGTGGCCGACATGAAGGTCTGCCATGTGTTGCCGCCGCATGTCAGCGCCATGATGATGCCGCTGCGCGACCTGATCTTTGGCATGGATGCCCGTGAAACCTGCCCACAGATTGAACTGGCTTGCGGAGACGATGTGACCGCGCTGGTGCTGCGCCACCTAGAGCCCCTGTCAGAAGACGATCTGGCCCGTCTGCGGGCTTTTGGGGCACAACACGGTGTGCAATGGTGGCTGCAGGCCAAAGGCCCCGACACGGTGAAGCTGCTGGACGAGAACGGTCCCATGCTGTGTTACCGACTGCCCGAATTCGGTATCACCATGCCGTTCAAGCCCACCGACTTTACCCAGGTCAACCCACACATCAACCGGGTGCTGGTGGCGCGTTCGCTGCGCTTGCTCGATGCACAAAAGCACGAGCGCGTGATCGACTGGTTCTGCGGGCTCGGCAATTTCACGCTGCCCATTGCAACCCAGGCTGGCGAGGTGTTGGGTATCGAAGGCAGTGAAGTTCTGGTGGCGCGTTCGCGCGAGAACCTGGCAGGTAACCAGGCAGGGCGAAATGCGCCGCTGGCCCCCACTTCATTTGTTGCACGCAACCTCTTTGACATGACCCCGGCCTTGCTGGTGGCCGACGGATCCTCTGACAAGTGGTTGGTGGACCCTCCACGCGAAGGGGCGTTTGCACTGGCCAAGGCGCTGGCCGACCTGCATCTGCAGCCCGAGTTGCGCGGCGGATGGACACCCCCGAAGCGCATTGTTTACGTGAGCTGTAACCCCGCCACACTCGCCCGAGATGCGGGTTTGCTGGTGCACCAGGCGGGTTATCGATGTGTGGCGGCCGGGGTAGTCAACATGTTCCCGCACACGGCGCATGTTGAAAGCATGGCCGTGTTCGAGCTGAACGACAACCCAGCGTCCAAAGCAGGCTGACAGCGGTTCAGCCCCAGGCACGCAGGTATTTCAAACCCAGTCAGTTTCAAGATGATTGCGCCCGACCACACCAAGCAACTAGAAGACCTGCAAGCCCTGCTCCAAGTTACCCGTGAGCTGGCTGTCAACACCGAACTTCAACCCCTGTTGGCGTGCGTTGAGCATGCGGCGCAGCGCGTGCTCGACTGCGAGCGTTCGACCGTTTTTTTGTACGATGCGGTGACCGACGAACTGGTCAGTCAGCGGGCCACGGGTGTGGCGGCCATCCGCTTTTCGGCCCAACAAGGTATTGCGGGCGAGGTGGTACGTACGGGGCAAGTCATCAACGTGCCCGATGCCTATGCCGACCCGCGTTTCAACCCGCAGATCGACCAGTGCACCGGGTTTCGCACCCGCAACCTGTTGTCTTTCCCGCTGTTGTGCATGAACAACCAGACAGTGGGCGTGCTGCAAGTGCTGAACAAGCGCAGCGGTGCCTTCACAGAATGGGATCATGAGGTGGTGCATGCCCTGGGTGCCCAGGTGGGGGTGGCGGTGCAGCGCCAGATGCTGCTGGATGCCCATGCTGAAAAGCTGCGTTTACAGCGTGATATGAATTTGGCGCGTCAAATTCAGCAAGGCTTGTTGCCTACCGCACCCGCTGTTGTGCCGGGTTTTGACGTGACCGGTTGGAACCGACCCGCCGACGAAACCGGCGGCGACTGTTTTGACCACCTGCTGCTTCACGATGGACGGCTGGCATTGACCCTGGCCGATGCCACCGGCCACGGTATTGGGCCTGCGCTCATCATGACCGAATGCCGCGCCCTTTTTCATGCACTCAGCACCGTCACGGCCGATCTGGCCGATGTGGTGGCACGCGTCAACAACTTGTTGGTCGCAGACCTGTCTGATGGAAAGTTTGTGACCGCTTTCTTTGGTGTGCTCACACCCGAAGACAACACCTTGAGCTGGGTGAGCGCCGGACAGGCGCCGCTGTTTCAGTACCACGCCCGCTCAGGTCAACTGCTGGAGTTGCCCGCCAGCGGGATTCCCGCAGGCATCATGGCCAATTTTCCTTACGATCCACCCACGCAATGGGCGATGGAGCCCGGTGATTTCATGGTGTTGGTGACCGATGGTTTTCTGGAGTGCACCAATGCTGCGGGCGAACAGTTTGGCCACGAGCGAATCAAGGCCGTGATCCACGCCCACAGCACAAGCACCAGCGCCGACATCATCCAGGCCATGACCCGGGCCATAGGCGATTTTGTCGTCGATCAACCCCAAGGCGACGATCTGACGGCGTTGGTTGTTCGTCGGTGTTGACCGTTTTAAGTCGCCTTCAGCCATCGAAAAAAAAGGACCCGAAGGTCCTTTTTTCGTTGTTGCGCCTCAACTCGCTCAGTCGCGGTCACCGCCGAAGATGCCCAGAAGAGCCAGCAGGCTCTGGAAAATGTTGAACAAGCTCAGGTAGAGGCCCAACGTGGCCGAAATGTAGTTGGTCTCGCCGCCGTCCACAATGCGCTTCAGGTCGTACAGCAGGTACATGCTGAACACGATGATGGCCAAGGTGGCGATCGCGGCCATGCCAGCGGTGCTGCCCACAAACACATTGATGATGGCGCCCACCATAATGGCCAAGGCACCCACAAACAGCCATTTGCCCATGCC
>JAUXXN010000384.1 GCA_030684755.1 Hydrogenophaga sp. | reverse complement strand
CACCACGCGGCCGTAAGGCACGGCGGTGTCAGCGCGCAACTGCAACTCGGTGCCCGGGTCGCGCTCGGCGGCGGCTTGCAGGCGCTGGCGCAACGTGTCGGCATCAATGGATTGATCGTCCCAGTAAGCCTGGCCTTGCGCGTCCACGCTCAAGGCCACAAAGGCGGCGGGTGCGTCCACTGCAGTCGCGCCAGCCGCTTCAACCTGGGGCAACTCCAGTGCCAGGCGGCTGGCCATGAGGGGTGCAGCCAAGATAAAGATGACCAGCAGCACCAGCATCACGTCCACCAGCGGGGTCACGTTGATGTCGCTCATGGGCCGGTGACCGGCGGGTTTTTCCAATCTGCCGAAGGCCATGGTGTTCAGACAGCGGGCGATTGCAACGTGGCTGTGTGGCACAGCAGTTCGCGCAAATCGCGCGCAAAGCCTTCCAGCTCTGCCTCAATTTCGGCCACCTTGCGGCCCAGCACGTTGTAGGCCAGCACCGCCGGAATGGCCACAGCCAGTCCGGCTGCCGTCATGATCAGCGCCTCGCCCACAGGGCCCGAGACCTGCTCGATGCGAAAACCGTCGTCAAGTCCGATGCTGGTGAGCGCATGGTAGATGCCCCAGACCGTGCCCAGCAGCCCGACAAAAGGCGCCGTAGAGCCCACGGTGGCCAACAGAACCTGGCCGTATTGCAGTCGGGCCAGGACGCGGTGCAGCGCGTCACGCAGCACGCGGGTGAGTTGCTGCGAGCGGTCGCCTGCGGTAGCCAGCGTGTGGGCGGGCGCGCTGCCGAGGCTGCGAGCGGCCCGCAACAGCGGCAGCAGCCACTGACGGGCGTCAAAGACCGCGAGCCGCTTGTCGGCGTCGTCCAGGTCGCTGGCTTGCCAGAAGGCGGCTGTGCTCAGCCGCACGTCGTGCACGGCGCGGCGCAGCAGCCAGCTTTTCCACACAATCACCACCCAGCTGGCCACCGACATGGCCAGCAACAGCAGGGCCACTGAGCGGCCCACAGCGTCGGCATGCGCCAGCGTGTCCAGAATGCCCATGTATGTAGCCCGCTCAGCGCAAGCCGAGCACGTCGAACATGTCGTACAGGCCTGCGGGCTTGCCCGCTAGGAAACGCACCGCACGCAAGCTGCCCTGTGCGTAGGTGGCGCGGCTGCTCGACTTGTGCGTGACCTCAATGCGCTCGCCGGTACCAGCAAACAGCACCGTGTGGTCGCCCACGATGTCGCCTCCGCGAATGGTGGCAAATCCAATACTCGACGGGTCGCGCTCACCGGTGACGCCCTCCCGGGCGTACACAGCGCAGTCTTTGAGGTCTCTACCCAGCGCGTCGGCAATCACCTCGCCCATTTTCAGGGCGGTGCCGCTGGGTGCGTCCACCTTGTGGCGGTGGTGCGCTTCGATGATCTCGATGTCGTAACCGGTGGACAGGGCCTTGGCCGCCATCTCCAGCAGCTTGAGCGTGACGTTCACACCCACGCTCATGTTGGGCGCCATGACGATGGCGATCGACTTCGCCGCCTCGGCGATTTCGGCTTTTTGCGCGTCGCTGAAACCGGTGGTGCCGATGACGGCATTCACACCATGTTTGACGCACACGCGCAGGTGGGCGAGCGTGCCTTCAGGGCGGGTGAAGTCGATCAGGCACTGGCTGCCGACCAGGCCCTGGTCCAGATCGGCGGTGATGTTCACGCCGGTGGACTGACCGCCAAAGGCACCAGCGTCCTGGCCCAGGGCCGGGCTGGAGGCGATGTCTAGCGCACCCGACAGCACGCAGCCGTCGCTTGCGCGCACGGCATCCACCAGCATCTGGCCCATGCGGCCGCTGGCACCGGCCACACAAATGCGCAACGGGTTGGGGGTTGCGGCGCTCATTGCGCAACTCCTGGGGTTTCCAATGGGGGATAGGTGGTTCCGGGAGCCACGGTAGGCTCCACCAGAGCCGCTGCAGCTTTGGTGTTGCGCTCCTGGAACGCTTTCAGCTGTTCTTCGGTGGCCTGCAACACCGGCGGCTTGTTGGACACGCGCCGCACGTCCAGTGAAGCCACAAACTCGGCTTCGGTGGGCAGGTCATCGCCTTCAAAACGCTCCAGCACTTCGCCCTTGAAAAACAGCGCCAGCTTGCGCAGCTGCGGCGGCTGACCTTGGCGCTTAAAGGTGAAGACGTAGTCCCAGCGGTCGGCGTGGAACACGCTGGTGAGCAGAGGCGAACCCAGAATGTCGCGCACCTGCGAACGCGACATACCGGAATGCAGCGCCTGGGCCTGCTCCCTCGTGACCACGTTGCCTTGCTGAATGTCGATCTTGTACGGCGTGACCAAGCTGCCGATGCTGGGCATGCCTTGCAACGTGTTGCCCATGCTGGAGCAGGCGCTGAGCGCCAGCACCGCACCCAACACGCACAGCAAACGGCCCAGACGGCTGGGGCGCGGCATGCGCTCGTGAACAGAAGGGCGAGGAAGTGTGAGGTGGTGCATGTGGGCGAACCGTGAAAGGCGCGTGGTACAGCCACCAGCAGTGTGGCTATGCTGCACATCGCGCGCGCTGGCGATATGATCCAAACATTGTAGCCCCGGGGTGCAGCAGGCCTCAGGCCCGGACTCACAAACCGGGAGCCCAGCGGCCCAGCCGCCAACAGCCGAACCACCCCTTGCACCCAGCCCGCCCATGACCAACATCGAAGAACTCAAAAGCACGGGGCTCAAGGCCACGCTGCCGCGACTGAAGATTCTGGAGGTGTTCCAAAACGCCAAGCAGCGCCATATGACCGCCGAGGATGTGTTTCGCGTGCTGCTGGAAGACCGCTCCGACATCGGTCTGGCCACGGTGTACCGCGTGTTGATGCAGTTTGAACAGGCCGGCCTGCTCACGCGCAGCAACTTCGAGTCGGGCAAGGCGGTGTTTGAACTCAACGAAGGCCAGCACCACGACCACCTGGTGTGCCTGGACTGCGGTCGGGTGGAAGAGTTTTTTGACGAAGAGATTGAGAAGCGCCAGCACATGGTGGCCAAAACCCGTGGCTTTGTGCTGCAAGAGCACGCGCTGTCGCTCTACGCCAACTGCACAAAAACCGACTGCCAACACCGCACCAAACGGACCTGAACCAGACAGCGAACCACGAGATGTGGGGGGCTCTGTTCAATCTCCGCGTGACATGGCCGCGCGGTGGCGCGAAACGAACTCCTGGTACGTGTCAATGCCCCGCAACTGCAAAATGGTGTTGCGTACCGCAGCTTCAACCAGCACGGCAATGTTGCGCCCGGCCACCACCTGGATCACCGCCTTGCGCACGGGCACACCCAGCACGTCTTGGTACAGCGGCTCGTGGGGCATACGCTCGTAGTCGCGTTCCATGGTTTCTTTGCGCACCAAGTGCACGATGAGCGACAGGCGCATCCTTCGGCGCACAGCCGTTTCACCAAAGATGGCCTTGATGTCGAGCAGGCCAATACCGCGCACTTCCAGCAGGTTTTGAAGCAGTTCGGGGCAACGGCCCTCGATGCTGGTCTGGTTGATGCGGTACAGGTCAACCGCATCGTCGGCCACCAGGCCATGACCGCGTGAAATCAGTTCGAGCCCGAGTTCGCTCTTGCCCAGACCCGACTCGCCGGTGATCAGCACGCCCATGCCCAGAATGTCCATGAACACGCCGTGCATGGAGGCGCGATCGGCGAAATGCCGCGACAGGTAGGCCCGCAACACGTCGATGACAAAGGCCGCCGATTCGGTGGTGGAGAACATCGGGATTTGAGCCCGCTCGCACATGGCGAGCAGCGAGTCGGGCGCGGTCTGGTCGTCGGCCACCACCAGCACCGGGGGCTCCAGCGTGACGATGCGCGAAACACGGCGGCGGTTGTCGTCGTCGTTGGCACTCGTCAGGTAGGCCACCTCGCGTTCGCCAAACACCTGCACCCGGTAGGGATGGATGTAATTCAGGTAGCCCACCAGGTCGGCGCCTGAGCGGGCCTCGCGAATGGCCACCTCGTCAAATCGCCGCTCCGAAGCGCCCAGGCCAGCCACCCACTGCCACTTTAGGGCTTCGCGGTGGTCTTCAAACAAGACGTCTGCGCTGACAACGGTGGGTTTCATGAAATATCACTTTCACTCAAGGGCAGCAAGTTGCAGCCAGCACGTTACGCTCGCGCGGTGTCGCACGAAGGAAAAACAGCCCCCAGGGGCTGTTGGCGTGGATTCGGCGTGCCCGGTGGTCATTTCGAACGTGGCTTTGCACCACGCCGACGCGAAGCGCCGCATTCAGGCAGCAGCGTGTGCCGACTGCCAGGATGTGATGAGACCGTGCAACGCTGCCGCTTCGCCAGACGTTTTCATTTGCTCGCGCAGGGCACTGTCGCTCAACAACTCGGCAATTTCTGACAAGATTTCCAGGTGTTTCTGGGTGGCCGCTTCGGGCACCAGCAGGAAAATCATCAGCTGCACGGGCTGCTCGTCGGGCGCGTCGAAGCCGATCGGGCTACCGAGCTGAAACACCGCAGCCAAAGGCTGCTTCAACCCCTTGATGCGGCCATGGGGAATGGCAACGCCATGGCCCAGACCGGTGGAGCCCAAGCGCTCGCGCGCAAACAGGCTGTCGGTGATCAAGGCGCGGTTCAGGCCGTGCAGGGTTTCAAACAGCAAGCCAGCTTCTTCAAACGCACGTTTCTTGCTGGTCGCGTCAACGCTCACAAGCACTTGCGCGGCGGGCAATATGGCAGATAGTCGGTTCATGTAGGCCTCTTGGACCGCAAATTATGCCGAGTTGAGCGGCGTTGGCTAGACTCTGAAAAGAAAAAAGCCGCTTGACTTTTCAAACGGCTTGCTGCAATGCAACATAAAAACCGCCTTTTGCGGCCCTTTCTATTTGTTACATCAGACGCTTGGCGGCCTCATGGTGGTGGTCTTGCGCCTTGTCTTTGTAGCGCAGCACTTGGCGGTCCAGTTTGTCGGCCAGTTCGTCCACTGCGGCGTACAGATCGGCATGGGCGCTTTCAGCGAACAGGTCTTTCCCCTTGACATGGATGTTGCACTCGGCGCGCTGGCGCAGGTCTTTCTCTTTGAGGTTGTCGACCGTGAGCAGCACCTTCATATCAACCACTTGGTCAAAGTGTCGGGATATCCGTTCGAGTTTGCTGGTGACATAACCGCGCAAGGCGGGGGTGACTTCGAGGTGGTGACCGCTGATCGTCAGGTTCATACATGAGCCTCCTTATGCTCCGGGTTGACACAAGCCGCCGGTTGGAAGAACCTCCCAGCGACAACGGGGACGTCTTGGAGCCACTATGCCCATGAAAGGGGTGCAGCGCAATCATGCAGCGCAACAAAGTGTTGAAAAGCGAACTTTGTTACTCAGTTTATCACTGGGGTGGTGCGGGGCCTGAGGCTGCGCGACACAACCACCGAAGCCAGACTGGCGTACACGCCAGCAAGACGGCACCGATGACCAGGTAGCACCACGCTTGGAATCATGCACCCGCTGAGCAACACAAACAGCACGGTAAAACCCGTGAACTGGAGGTCGATGATCGTCAGCAGCAGCAGCTTGCGCTCGCGACTGGAAGATTAAAGGGAATGTGTCATGATTTTGCTCAACAAACCAATGTAGTCGAGGCGTCGCAGGCGCCAGATCACAAGGCCAATCACTTTGTCACTCGATACATTGATCTCACGCAACATGCTGGCGACTGACACGACTGATGCAGCGGCTGATGGCTGCGCGCTGGTGCTGATGGGCGGCGGTGCCCGCACCGCTTACCAAGCGGGCGTGCTCAAGGCGCTCGCGGCCATGCTGGGCACTAGAGAGCAGAAAGCCGCCAGCCATTTTCCGTTTCGGTGGTTGTTTGGCACTTCGGCGGGAGCGCTGAATGCGGCCTACTTGGGCAGCCATGCCGGGCTGGGCCTTGCGGCACTGCCGCAGCTGGCAGACTTCTGGCGCGGGCTGCGCTCGGAACAGGTTTACCGACTGGACGCGCCTGGCTGGGTACATGCCAACAGGCTGGTGGCTGGCTGGACGCTGGCGCGCCAAGTGCGCCGCCACCGCGCTCTGCTCGACACCCTACCCCTTGTGGATACGTTGCACCGAGCGATCGACCTCAAGGCGTTGGAACAAGCCTTGGAACAGCACCACATTGACGTGCTCGGCGTGAGCGCCTCCAGTTACACGTCGGGCGAGCACTGGATTTTTTGCCAAACCCGCTCCGACAGTCCGGTGCAGCCCTGGCACCGCCCCGGGCGGCGCGCCGACTTCCAGCCCATCACCATCGAACACCTGATGGCGTCCAGTGCCATCCCGTTCCTGTTTCCGGCTGTGCCACTCTGGGTGGACGGCCACAAAGAGCATTTCGGCGACGGCTCGATGCGCCAGTTATCCCCGCTGTCACCTGCCATTCACTTTGGCGCCCGACGGGTACTGGTGATCGGTGTGGGCCAACCGCAGCGCTCGGGCATGGCAGCCCGTGTGAGCGACGAGCCCACTGCCGGCACCATTGCTGGCCACGCCATGGCCAGCGTGTTTCACGATACGCTGCAGTCCGATGTGGAGCAAACCCAGCGCGTCAGCCAGACGCTGGCCCGGCTACCGCCCCACTTGGCAGCGGCCTTGCCGTACCGACCCATTGAGGTGCTGGCTCTGCAGCCCAGCTTTTCGCTGGATGAACTGGCGCACAAATACATTGGTGCCCTGCCCCGCCCCACACGCAACACCCTGGTGGGACTGGGTGCACTGGACACCGGGCGGGCCGCCGCTGGCAGCGCCGCTTCGCTGGCGAGCTACCTGCTGTTTGAACCCGACTTCGTAAGCGCCTTGATGGAACTCGGCGAGGGCGATGCCAAGCGGCGCCAAGACGAGTTGATGCGCTTCATGGCACCATCGCCCAGCCACAAAAGTGGGCTTGCGGTGCCATAATCAGCGACAGTTTTTAACCCCTTCAACACCCCATGGACAGCACACCCCCCAGTTGTGTGCTTTCAGCTCCACCCGCTCCCGTCTGAGCCCGCCCACCGAGCGGGGGCTGAGATTGGGCGATCGGTCGGCTGAAAGCGCCACCCCCCAGCCCAGGGGCACGCCCGTGCCCCGCTTCCCTCAGCCCCTCTCACGCCGGGAGTGCCCACATGCTCAACGTATTCACCTTGGCCAATGGCCGCCTGTTTCAGGAAGAAATCGAGTCGCTCGAAGAACTGGCGCGGTTCAAACCCATCTGGGTTGACCTGGAGGCCCCCACGCCCGAAGAGCGCCGCTGGGTCAAGCAGCATTTTGGTCTTTCGATTCCCGAAGACGCGATGGACGAAGACATCGAAGAATCGGCCCGGTTCTTTGAAGAAGACAACGGCGAATTGCATGTGCGCAGCGACTTTTTGATCGACGATGCCGAAGATCCGCGCGCCATTCGCGTGGCGTTTATCTTGAACGAACACAACGATTCGCTCAAAAGCAAAGGCGTGCTGTTTTCCATCCACGACGAAGACGTACCCGTCTTTCGCCTGCTGCGCATGCGGGCGCGGCGCATGCCCGGGCTGATCGAAGACGCCAAAGATGTGCTGCTGATGCTGTTTGACGCCGACGCCGAATACTGCGCCGATACGCTGGAAGATATTTACGACGAGATTGAGACGGTGAGCAAAAAGGTGCTCAACAGCAATGCATCGGACAACCTGCTGAGCGAGGCGCTCTCGGCCATTGCGCGCAACGAAGACATGTCGGGCCGCATCCGCCGAAACGTGATGGACACCCGGCGCGCTGTGAGCTTCATGATGCGCAGCCGCCTACTAAGCGCCGAACAATTTGAAGACGCGCGGCAAATTTTGCGCGACCTCGACTCGCTGGACAGCCACACCGCTTTCTTGTTCGATAAGATCAATTTTTTGATGGATGCCACGGTCGGTTTCATCAACATCAACCAGAACAAGATCATCAAAATCTTCTCGGTGGCCAGCGTGTCGCTGCTACCGCCCACGTTGGTGGCCAGCAGTTACGGCATGAATTTCCGCTTCATGCCCGAGCTGGAATGGGCCTACGGTTACCCGCTGGCCATTGGGCTGATGGTGCTGTCGGCCATCATACCCATGGTGTATTTTCGCAAACGGGGCTGGCTCCGTTAAACCTAGATTCGACAGTTGAAATCGAAAGAGTTACGTAAGTCGTTGTCCAACTTCGCGTTCTTCTAAGCGTTCAACTCACCCAATTGGTACTGCTCCGCAGTGACCGAAAAACCTCTGTAAGCCGCATGAATACTGGGTTTGCACTATTTTTTTAGGAATTCAACTGCGGGCTTTAGGTTGGAACCACCTCCATCTCAGGTTCACTGCCCCGGCATCGGCAAGGGGTGATGACGCAAGTAACCGGCTCAGCCCCTGAGCAACGCGGTGCGCCCCGGTAAAACCGGTTGTGCCGCGTTCTGGGTGGGGCGTCCCGCGCCAGTCGGTTCAGTGTTTGAACAGCGCCTCAACCACCGCGCCGCTGTAGCGGCTGGCCACTTCGCGCAAGAAGCGTGGAAAGTCCACATGTGCCGTGTCGTCGGCGCGGTCTGAGATGGTGCGCACCACGGCCAGCGGTACGCCAAAATCGTGACACACCTGCGCAAAGGCAGCGCCTTCCATTTCCACCGCCAGCGCATCGGGCAGTTCGCGCTGCAAGGCGGCGCTCTCAGCGGTGGTGGCTACAAAGCGGTCGCCGCTGATGAGCAAGCCTTGGTGCAGACGTGGCGTTTGCAAACCAAATGCCGCCACGGTGTCGGCGCCCAGTTGCTGCGGCAGGCTGTGCAGCATACGCTCGCAGGCCAGCTCCAGCGCGTCGGTCAAAGGTGCATCGGCCTCGAAACGGGCACGCCCATAACCCGGCACTTCGTGGCGCGTAAACAACGGCGAAGCATCCATGTCGTGCTGCAGGAAGCCACGGGCCAGCACCACATCGCCCACCCGCACACCCGCACCCAAGCCACCGGCCACGCCAGTGAACACAATGCGCTTCACGCCAAAGCGTTCGATCAGCAACGTGGCCGTGGTGGCAGCCGCCACCTTGCCGATGCCACTGAGCACAGCAACCACGTCCCGTCCATGCAAGTGACCGACCCAGAATTCGCGCCCGCCGACCACCTGCTTGTGCTCATCGGGCATCAGTTCCAACACGCCGGCCAGTTCGTCGTGAAGGGCGGAAACGATGGCGGTGGGAGCTGTCATTTGCTGCGCAGCTCACGCCGCAAAATCTTCCCCACCGGCGTCTTGGGCAGCTCGGTGCGGAACTCCACCACCTTGGGTTGCTTGTAACCCGTGAGGTTGGCCTTACAAAAATCGCGCACCTGCGACTCGGTGAGCGCGGGGTCTTTTTTCACGATCACCAGCTTCACCGCCTCGCCCGACTTGTCGTCGGGCACGCCCACCACCGCGCACTCCATCACGCCCGGCAACTGGGCCACCACGTCTTCCACTTCGTTGGGGTAGACGTTGAAACCACTCACTAACACCATGTCTTTCTTGCGGTCCACTATTTTGAAATAGCCGCGAGCGTCCATCACGCCCACGTCGCCGCTCTTGAAGAAACCGTCGGGCGTCATGACCTTGGCGGTTTCATCGGGGCGCTGCCAGTAACCGGCCATCACCTGCGGGCCCTGGATGGCGATCTCGCCGGGCTGACCTATCGGCACCTCTGCGCCGTTGTCGTCCAGGCATTTCATCCAGGTGTTGGGCAGCGGCACGCCGATGGTGCCGCTGTATTCGGTGCTGGTGGTGGGGTTGCAACTGGCCGACGGGCTGGTTTCCGACAGACCATAGCCTTCGCAAATCGGGCACCCGGTTTTCTCCAGCCAGAGCTTGGCTACGGCGCTCTGCACCGCCATGCCACCGCCCACCGACACCTTCAGATTGCTCCAGTTCACAGTGTTGAAGTCGGGGTGGTTGGCCAGGCCGTTGAACAGCGTGTTGACCGCCGGGAAGCTGTGAAAGGTGTGTTTGCTCAGTTCTTTGAGCACAGCGGGCAGATCGCGCGGGTTGGGTATCAGAATCGTTTTGCCTCCGGTGCGCATCGACAACATCATGTTCACCGTGAAAGCGAAGATGTGGTACAGCGGCAAGGCGCACACGCTGGTGGGCTGCTCGTTGGCCGGTAGCTGCTTCATCACCGGCTCGTTCCAGGCCTCGGACTGCAGCAGATTGGCAATCACGTTGCGGTGCAGCAGCACCGCGCCTTTGCTCACGCCGGTGGTGCCGCCGGTGTACTGCAGCACCGCCACATGGTCGGGCTTGATGTCGGGGCGCTTGAACGCACCGCGTGTGCCCCGCGCGATGGCCTCGTTGAAACGCACCGCCTGCGGCAGGTTGTAGGTGGGCACCATTTTCTTGACATTGCGCACCACGTAATTGACCACAGCACCTTTGAGCAAGCCCAGCAGGTCGCCCATGGCTGCCAACACCACATGCTTAACCGGCGTGTTGGCCACGCACTGCTCCAAAACATGTGCAAAGTTTTCAACAATGACAATGGCTTTGGCACCCGAGTCTTTGAGCTGGTGTTCCAGTTCACGCGGGGTGTAGAGCGGGTTCACGTTCACCACCACAAAGCCCGCACGCAGAATGCCCGCCACCGCCACCGGGTACTGCGGCACGTTGGGCATCATGATGGCCACCCGGTCGCCCTTGACCAGCCCCAGACTCTGCAGGTAGGCCGCAAAAGCCTGCGACAGGCTGTCGGTCTGCCCAAAGCTGATTTCTTTGCCCATGAAGCTGTAGGCGGGCCGTTTGGCGTGCTTATGAAAGCTTTCCTCCATCAAATGCACCAATGAAGGGTATTGGTCCACATCGATGTCAGCAGGTACGCCCGCTGGATAAGCGCCCAGCCAGGGACGGTCGGCCGTCGGTTTGGTCATATGTGATCTCCAGGGACGGTGGTTGTGCAAGCAGCCGCGCATTTTGTATTGAAAATGCACCTAACTGCCTCGTGTTTTTCCCTTACCAATGCCTGACAGCGAACGATTTCTCAAGCGGGTCGGCACTTAGCAGCTATAAAAATCAAAAGGCCGGTGCAAACCGGCCCTTTGTGAAAGATCATCACTCAGACCCCACCGATCCGGGCGGGCGCAATGGATGCTCTTTGTGCGGCCCAAGCGAGCCGCCGTGTACTCAGATCTTCAAAGCCACCAGCACCTCGTCCAGCATCTTCTTGGCATCGCCAAACAGCATACGGTTGTTGTCTTTGTAGAACAGCGGGTTGTCCACGCCGGCGTAGCCGCTGGCCATGCTGCGCTTCATCACGATGGAGGTGCGGGCCTTCCAGACTTCCAGCACCGGCATACCGGCAATCGGGCTGGTGGGGTCGTCTTGCGCAGCGGGGTTCACGATGTCATTGGCGCCGATGACGATGGCCACGTCGGTGTCGGGGAAGTCGTCGTTGAGCTCGTCCATCTCGAACACGATGTCGTAAGGCACGCGGGCTTCGGCCAGCAGCACGTTCATGTGGCCCGGCATGCGGCCCGCCACGGGGTGGATGCCGAAGCGCACGTTCACGCCTTTTTCGCGCAAGAGTTTGGTGATTTCAAACACCGTGTGCTGGGCTTGGGCCACGGCCATGCCGTAGCCGGGCACGATGATCACGTGCTTGGCCTCGCGCAACAGTTCGGCGGTCTCGGCAGCCAGTATGGGGTTCACCTCACCCACCGGCTCAGCCTCACCGCCCGCCGCTTTGGGCGCGGCAGCGGTGGTGCCGAAGCCGCCAGCGATCACGCTGATGAAGCTGCGGTTCATGGCGTTGCACATGATGTAGGACAGGATGGCACCGCTGGAGCCGACCAGCGCACCGGTGACGATCAGCAGGTCGTTGCTCAGCATGAAGCCGGTGGCCGCTGCGGCCCAGCCCGAATAGCTGTTGAGCATGGACACCACCACCGGCATGTCGGCGCCGCCAATGGCCATGACCATGTGGATGCCGAACAGCAGCGCGATGGCGGTCATGACGAACAGCGGGAACATGCCTTGTTCGATGGTCTCGGCCTGCAGGAACAGGCGACCGAAATAGATGACCGCGAGCAGACCGGCCAGGTTCATCCAGTGGCGGGCCGGCAGCAGCAAGGGGTTGCCACCGATGCGGCCCGAGAGTTTGCCGAAGGCGGCCACCGAGCCCGAGAAGGTGATCGCACCGATGAAGATGCCGATGTAGATCTCCATGGCGTGGATGGTGTGCGCCGCACCCTCGACGCCCTTGGTGGCTTCCGGGTCCACATAGGTGGCGTAACCGACCAGCACCGCGGCCATGCCGACCATGCTGTGCATCAGCGCCACCAGCTCGGGCATCTGCGTCATCTGCACGGTGCGCGCGGCGTACAGGCCGATGGCTCCGCCCAGCACCATGGCGCCGATGATCCAGGGAATGCCGGCGGCGGTGACCTGGGGGCCGAACACCGTGGCCAGCACGGCCAGCGCCATGCCGAGCATGCCGTACAGGTTGCCGCGGCGCGCGGTTTCCTGGTTGGACAGGCCGCCCAGGCTGAGGATGAAGAGGATGGTCGCACCGATGTAGGAGACCGTGGCCAGACTTGCAGACATTCAGTGTCTCCTATTCTTATTTGCGGAACATCGCCAGCATGCGCTGGGTGACGGCGAAACCGCCGAACATGTTGATGGCGGTGAGCACCAGCGCCACCGCAGCGAGCACGCCGATCAGCGTGTTGGGCCGCTCGGCCGCGCTGGCGATGGGCGATATTTGCACCAGCGCCCCGATGGCGATGATGGAGCTGATGGCGTTGGTCACACTCATCAGCGGCGTGTGCAGCGCCGGCTTCACGTTCCACACCACCATGTAACCCACAAAACACGCCAGCACGAAGACCGTGAAATGCGACAGGAATTCGGCCGGGGCATAGGCGCCCACCAGCGCAAACAGCACCGCCGTGACCCCTGCCACGATGGCCAGCTTGCCCGCAGGCATCGGCCCGGACGCTTCACCGTGGCCGTGACCTTTCTTCGCCGCGACCGCAGCAGCAGGCTTGGGCGGGGGCTTGAGCGCTGCCACGATGGGCGGCGCTGGCCAGGTGATTTCGCCATTTTTGATCACGGTCAAACCGCGAATCGCGTCGTCTTCCATGTTGACGTTGATCACACCGTCCTTGGTCTTGCACAGCTCCTCTGTCAGTCGGAACAGGTTGGTGCCGTACAGCGTGGAAGACTGGCGCGCCATGCGCGAGGCCAGGTCGGTGTAGCCGACGATGGTCACGCCGTGGCGCACCACCGCCTCGCCGGGCACGGTGAGCTCGCAGTTGCCGCCTTGCTCGGCCGCCATGTCCACGATCACGCTGCCGGGTTTCATGCTTTTCACCATCTCGGCGGTGATCAGCTTGGGCGCTGGCTTGCCCGGGATCAGCGCGGTGGTGATGATGATGTCGACCTCGCGCGCCTGTTTCGCGTACATCTCGCGCTGGGCCTGCTGGAAGCCTTCGCTCATGACCTTGGCGTAACCGCCACCGCCCGAGCCTTCTTC
>JAUXXN010000381.1 GCA_030684755.1 Hydrogenophaga sp. | reverse complement strand
CTTGAAAAAGTTCGCGACCAGGTCGGCGTTTTCACGATCGAGGGTGACCTGCGCCGTGAGACCACGATGAACATCAAGCGTTTGATGGACATTGGTTGCTACCGTGGTTTTCGCCACCGCCGGGGTCTCCCAGTTCGCGGTCAGCGAACAAAGACCAATGCACGTACCCGCAAGGGCCCGCGCAAAGCAGCACAGTCGCTGAAAAAATAATCGGTTTCAAGGATTACCATGGCTAAGCAACAATCCAGCACCGCAGCAGCGCGCGTTCGCAAAAAAGTCCGCAAAAACATTGCTGATGGCATTGCACACGTGCACGCTTCGTTCAACAACACCATCATCACGATCACCGATCGTCAAGGCAACGCCTTGTCGTGGGCATCCTCCGGTGGTCAGGGTTTCAAAGGCTCGCGCAAGTCAACGCCTTTCGCAGCACAGGTCGCTTCGGAAGTTGCTGGCCGTGCAGCCATTGAGCAGGGCATCAAGAACCTTGATGTCGAGATCAAAGGCCCAGGTCCAGGTCGTGAATCGTCGGTGCGCGCTTTGGGCGCTCTCGGCATCCGCATTAATTCGATTGCGGACGTGACGCCGGTGCCCCACAACGGTTGCCGTCCACAGAAACGCCGTCGCATCTGATGTGCGTTACCGCAAAGCGCGGTATACTGTAAAGCTTTTTTGAGCGCCACCGCAGTCGCCTGCGGTGGCATTTTTTGCTAAGCCCACCGCCATCTCCTGTACGAGGTGGCTCCCGCAGCGGTTCGTTGCGGCAGAGTAAAACTAGGAAATCAACGTGGCACGTTACCTCGGCCCAAAGGCCAAACTTTCCCGCCGTGAAGGCTCTGACCTGTTGCTCAAGAGCGCACGCCGCTCCATCAGTGACAAGGCCAAATTCGACTCAAAGCCTGGCCAACATGGCCGCACTTCTGGTCAGCGCACGTCTGACTTTGGTCTGCAGCTTCGTGAAAAGCAAAAAGTCAAGCGCACCTACGGCGTGCTTGAGCGACAGTTCCGCCGCTACTTTGCAGAAGCAGATCGTCGCCGTGGCAACACCGGTGCCAACCTGTTGTTCTTGCTTGAAGCCCGTCTTGACAACGTGGTGTTTCGCATGGGCTTCGCTTCTACGCGCGCCGAAGCACGCCAGGTCGTGTCCCACAAGGCCATCTTGGTCAATGGCAAATCGGTCAACATCCCTTCGTACTCTGTGAAAGCCGGTGATGTCATCGCTGTGCGCGAAAAGTCGAAGAAGCAGGCTCGTGT
>JAUXXN010000365.1 GCA_030684755.1 Hydrogenophaga sp. | reverse complement strand
CGCAAAGCCACCACATAATCGTAGGTGCGGCCATCGCCCATCACGCCCACGCTTTTTACCGGCAAAAACACCGTAAAGGCTTGGCTGGTCAGGTCGTACCAGCTTTTGCCGCTGATGGGGTCGAGGGTGGAACGCAGTTCTTCAATAAAAATCGCGTCCGCCCGGCGCAGCAGGTCGGCGAATTCTTTTTTCACTTCACCCAAAATACGAACACCCAAACCCGGCCCTGGGAATGGGTGGCGGTACACCATGTCGTGCGGCAGACCCAAAGCCACGCCCAATTCGCGCACTTCGTCTTTGAACAAATCGCGCAAGGGCTCCAGCAATTTCAAACCCAATTGCTCGGGCAAGCCGCCCACATTGTGGTGGCTTTTGATGGTCACGGCTTTTTTGCTCTTGGCCCCGCCAGATTCGATCACATCCGGGTAAATGGTGCCTTGTGCCAACCACTTGGCCCCTTGTGTTGAGGCGCCGCTTGAAATAAGTTTGGCGGCTTCGGCCTTAAAAACCTCCACAAATTCGCGGCCAATGATTTTGCGTTTAGCCTCCGGTTCGCTCACACCTGCCAAATGACCTAAGAACTGATCGGCAGCGTCTACGCGGATAACTTTGGCGTGCAGCTTGCCCACAAACATGTCCATCACCAAATCGCCTTCGTGCAAACGCAACAGGCCATGGTCCACAAACACGCAGGTCAGTTGGTCGCCAATAGCGCGGTGAATCAAAGCTGCCGCCACGGAAGAATCGACACCACCCGACAAGCCCAGAATGACCTCTTCGTCGCCCACCTGTTCGCGGATTTTCTGTACGGCTTCTTCAATGTGATCGCGCATGACCCAATCGGGGCGGGTGCCGCAAATGTCCAATACAAAGCGCTCCAACAGCGCCCTGCCCTGCACCGTGTGTGTCACTTCGGGATGGAATTGCACAGCGTAATAATTCCGTTCCACATCGGCCATGCCGGCAATCGGGCAGCTGTCGGTGCTGGCCATCAGCTTGAAGCCGGGCGGCATTTCGGTCACTTTGTCGCCATGGCTCATCCAAACCTTGAGCATGCCGTGGCCGTCGGGCGTGTGAAAGTCGGCGATGTCTTTCAGCAGCGGTGTGTGGCCGCGCGCGCGCACCTCGGCGTAACCAAATTCGCGGGTGTGGCCAGCTTCTACTTTGCCGCCCAATTGCTGCGCCATGGTTTGCATGCCGTAACAAATACCCAGCACCGGCACACCCAGATTGAACACCGCGTCAGGCGCCTTGTCGTCTACCTCGTACACACTGGCGTGGCTGCCTGAGAGGATCACGCCTTTAAGCAGTCCATCGGCCGCGAATTCACGCACCCACTCGCTGCTCACATCACAAGGATGCACTTCGCAGTACACATGCGCTTCTCGCACACGGCGGGCAATGAGCTGTGTGACCTGAGAGCCAAAATCGAGGATGAGAATTTTCTGGTGTTGCATAGCAGGTGGGGGACTTCAGAAAAAAACAAAGGTCGCCTTGAAAGACGACCCATCGCTGAGGAAGGACGCACCACTCAGGGTGCCGCAGAACAGGCTATACCAAGCCACTAGCGCCGCCCTTGGGGGTGACGCTACAGGCGGCGCGGGGTGAACGACTCATTCCGCCCGGTAGTTCGGAGCTTCTTTGGTAATTTGAACGTCGTGCACATGGCTTTCGCGTATGCCTGCCGAAGTGATCTCGACGAACTCTGCTTTGCTGCGCATGTGTTCAATGTTGGGGCAGCCGCAATAGCCCATGGAAGCGCGCAGGCCGCCGGCCATCTGGAAAATGATGGAGACCACCGAGCCTTTGTAAGGCACGCGGCCTTCAATGCCTTCAGGCACCAACTTGTCAGCGTTGGGGTTGCCGGTGCTGGACTCTTGAAAATAGCGGTCGGCGCTGCCTTGCTGCATAGCGCCGATGGAGCCCATGCCCCGGTAGCTTTTGTAGCTTCGGCCTTGATACAGAACGATTTCGCCGGGAGCTTCTTCGGTGCCGGCGAACATGCCGCCCATCATCACCGTGTTGGCACCGGCCGCAATGGCCTTGGCAATGTCACCGCTGTACCGGATGCCGCCGTCGGCGATCATGGGTACGCCAGTACCTTGCAGCGCGGTGGCCACGTTGTCAATGGCCATGATTTGCGGAACGCCCACGCCAGCCACGATGCGGGTGGTGCAAATAGAGCCCGGGCCAATACCCACTTTGACCGCGTCCGCACCCGCCTCTACGAGCGCCAGCGCAGCGCTGCCCGTGGCGATGTTCCCGCCAACCACTACCACCTGGGGGTAGTTTTGCTTGACCCAGCGCACCCGGTCCAGCACGCCTGTGCGGTGGCCGGGGGCCGTGTCCACCA
>JAUXXN010000353.1 GCA_030684755.1 Hydrogenophaga sp. | reverse complement strand
GACCAGATCATGCGTCTGGGCTGGAAGATTTTCATTCCTGTGACGCTCGTCTATCTGCTGCTGGTCGGCGCATGGATGCACACGCCGTGGAATATTTGGAAATAAGCAGGGCGAATGATCATGTCTACCACCACCGCCTCCGTTGCCCCGACCGTTGCAGTTGCGCCATTTTCCTTTCGCGACTTTTTCAAGAGCTTTCTGTTGGTTGAACTGTTCAAAGGCATGGCGCTGACCGGGCGCTACGCATTCCGTCGCAAAGTGACGGTGCAGTTTCCTGAAGAAAAAACCCCGATCTCTCCGCGCTTTCGTGGTTTGCATGCCCAGCGCCGGTACGAAAACGGTGAAGAGCGTTGCATTGCCTGCAAGCTTTGCGAGGCAGTGTGTCCGGCCATGGCCATCACCATTGAGTCGGATGCACGCGAAGACGGTAGCCGCCGCACGACGCGCTACGACATCGATCTCACAAAGTGCATCTTCTGTGGTTTCTGCGAAGAAGCCTGCCCGGTCGACGCGATTGTGGAAACCCACATCTTCGAATACCACGGCGAAAAGCGCGGTGACTTGTACTTCACCAAAGAGATGCTGCTGGCCGTGGGTGACCGCTACGAAACAGAGATTGCCGCCGCCAAGGCTGCCGACGCTCCTTACCGCTGACCCCTGGCTGACCCAAGAACGAAGAACCATTCCATGGACTACCAGACCGGCTTTTTTTATCTGTTTTCAGCTGTGCTGCTGTTCGCAGGTTTTCGCGTTGTCACCGCGCGCAACCCTGTGCACGCCGTGCTTTTCCTGATGCTCGCGTTCTCTCAAGCAGCCGCTCTTTGGTTGCTGCTGAAAGCGGAGTTTTTGGGTATCACACTGGTGCTTGTGTACCTCGGTGCGGTGATGGTGTTGTTTCTGTTTGTCGTGATGATGCTTGACATCAACATGGAAGGTGTACGAAAGGGTTTCTGGAAACACTTTCCACTGGCCGCAGTGTTGGGTGCTTTGGTTGCCGCTCAGCTGATTGCGGTGCAATGGGCTGGTTTCCCCGCGCTCTCTATGAGCCCTGACGCTCCGGGTATGGGGGTCAATGCCCCTGACTATGCCAACACAAAAGAGTTGGGCCTGCTGTTGTACACAGAATACCTGTACCCGATTGAAGTGGCAGCCGTTATCTTGCTGGTTGCCATGATCGCCGCGATTGCCTTGACGCTGCGCCAGCGCAAAGACAGCAAGGCCATCAACCCCGGATTACAGGTTCATGTGCGGGCGAGCGACCGTCTGGTCGTGGTGCCGATGGCTGCGACCCAAAAATCACGGCCCGCTGCCGAGGCTTCCGCTACCGAAGAGGGCAAAGTATGACGCTCACCACGCTGACCCTGGGTCACTTCCTCACCGTTGGTGCGATTTTGTTCACGCTGTCCGTGGTGGGGATTTTTCTCAACCGCAAAAACCTCATCGTGTTGCTGATGGCGATCGAATTGATGTTGCTCGCGGTGAACATGAACTTTGTGGCGTTCTCCCATTTCCTGGGCGATTTGCACGGCCAGGTATTCGTGTTTTTCATTCTGACGGTGGCGGCTGCCGAGTCGGCAATTGGCCTAGCCATTCTGATGCTGCTGTTCCGCAACAAATCGTCGATCAGTGTCGAAGAACTCAACACCCTCAAGGGTTAAGCCGGTACCCGAAGAGGCAAGAACACCATGAGCACCACCCTTTCTGCAAGCACTCTCCTGGCCGTCCCACTGGCCCCCCTGGTGGGTGCAGCCCTCGCGGGTATCTTGGGCACCACGTTTGGCGGCAACGTCATCGGCCGGCGCACGTCCCACACGCTCACCATCCTGGGCGTGCTGATCGCGTTCATCTTGTCTGCCATGACGCTCAAGAGTGTGGCGGTTGACGGGGCGCGTTTCAACGAAACCATCTACGAGTGGATGGTGGTGGGCGGGCTCAAGATGGAAATTGGATTCATGGTGGACGGTCTGACCGCCATGATGATGGTCGTGGTGACCTTTGTGTCGCTCATGGTGCACCTCTACACCATTGGCTACATGGAAGAAGACGCCGGCTACAACCGCTTCTTTGCCTATATTTCGTTGTTCACCTTCTCCATGCTGATGCTGGTGATGAGCAACAACTTGCTCCAGCTGTTTTTTGGCTGGGAAGCTGTGGGTCTGGTGTCGTATTTGCTGATTGGCTTTTGGTACAACAAACCCACGGCCATCTTCGCCAACATGAAGGCCTTTCTGGTCAACAGGGTGGGTGACTTTGGTTTCATACTGGGCATTGGCCTGATCGTTGCGCACACGGGCAGCCTGAACTACACCGAAATTTTTGCCAAGGCGCCAGAGCTGGGTGCACTGGGCTTCCCCGGTACCGACTGGATGCTGGTCACTGTGATTTGCATCTGCCTGTTCATTGGTGCCATGGGCAAGTCGGCGCAGTTTCCCTTGCACGTGTGGCTGCCCGATTCGATGGAAGGCCCGACGCCCATTTCCGCGCTGATTCACGCCGCCACGATGGTGACTGCCGGCATTTTCATGGTTTCGCGCATGTCGCCGCTGTTCGAGATGTCGGACACAGCGCTCAACTTCATCATGATCATCGGTGCCATCACCGCGCTTTTCATGGGATTTCTGGGCATCATCCAGAACGACATCAAACGCGTGGTGGCCTATTCCACGTTGTCGCAGCTGGGCTACATGACGGTTGCGCTGGGTGCCTCGGCGTATTCGGTGGCGGTGTTCCACCTCATGACACACGCATTCTTCAAAGCCTTGCTGTTCCTGGCAGCTGGGTCGGTCATCATGGGTCTGCACCACAACCAGGACATCCGCTGGATGGGTGCTGTACGCAAGTACATGCCCATCACCTGGATCACCTCGTTGCTTGGTACGTTGGCCCTGATTGGAACGCCGCTGTTCTCGGGTTTTTATTCCAAGGACAGCATCATCGAAGCGGTGCATTTCAGCAACTTGCCGGCCTCGGGTTTTGCATATTTCGCTGTGCTCGCCGGCGTGTTCGTCACGTCCTTCTATTCGTTCCGCCTGTATTTCCTGGTGTTCCACGGCAAAGAGCGTTACGACCAGAATCCGGACGCTCACCATGGGCACGGCGATGACCACGGCCACGACGACGACCATGGTCACCATGGCGATGGCAAACCGCACGAGTCACCCTGGGTTGTGACAGTGCCTCTGATCTTGCTGGCCATTCCTTCGGTGGTGATTGGCTACATGACTATCGAGCCCATGCTGTTTGGTGATTTCCTCAAAGACGCCATCACCATCAACGCCGAGGCCCACCCGGCTATGACGAAGTTTGCCGAAATCTTCCACGGCCCGCTGGCCATGGTGAGCCACGCGCTTTACACCCCACCGCTGTACCTCGCGCTGGGCGGTGCCATCACGGCCTGGTACATGTACCTGATCAACCCCGCCGTGCCCGCCGCCATTGGCCGTGCGCTCAAGCCCATCGTTACCCTCCTGGAAAACAAGTACTACCTGGACTGGTTCAACGAAAACGTGCTGGCCAAGGGTGCGCGTGGTCTGGGCATCGGTTTGTGGAAGGGTGGGGACCGTGCATTGATCGAGGGGGGCGTGGTCAACGCGAGTTGGAAGCTGATCGGCTGGATCTCGTCGCTGGTGCGCCAGGCGCAAACCGGTTACCTGTACCACTACGCGCTGGTGATGATCGTGGGCGTGTTGCTGTTCATGACGTATTTCGTGTGGCTCGTCAAATAAGAGGAAGAACAAGATGGGTTTGCTGAGCCTTGCGATCTGGACGCCGATTTTCTTTGGCGTCGTGCTGCTGGCCTTTGGCCGTGACGATCAGGCACATGTGGTGCGCTGGATAGCCCTCGTGGGTGCGTTGGTCTCGCTGGCCGTGACGATTCCGCTGTACAGCGGTTTCGAGATCGGCACCGCAGCGATGCAGTTTGTTGAAAAAAGTGTCTGGATAGAGCGCTTCAATGTGCATTACCACCTGGGGGTGGACGGTATCTCGCTCTGGCTGGTATTGTTGACTGCATTCATCACCGTGGTGGTGGTGGTGGCGAGCTGGGAGTCAATCACCCGCCGCGTGAACCAGTACATGGGCGCGTTTCTGATTCTGTCCGGCCTGATGATCGGCGTGTTCAGTGCGCAGGACGCGATGCTGTTTTACGTGTTTTTTGAAGCCACCCTGATCCCGATGTACCTCATCATCGGCATCTGGGGCGGGCCGAACAAAATTTACGCTGCGTTCAAGTTTTTCTTGTACACGCTCATGGGCTC
>JAUXXN010000352.1 GCA_030684755.1 Hydrogenophaga sp. | reverse complement strand
GGGTGGATTCGGCCAAATCCGTGCTGGTCGCATGACCACGGTGCTGGACGATGTCCGTGGCCTGGCTTTCAGCAGCGACGTGTTTGACTCGTCGTTCACAGCGGCCTCCAACGGTGTTTTCAGCTCCGGCGGCGACTTCGGTAGCCGCTTCGCCAAAATGTTGCGCTACGACCTGCCCTCGATGGGCGGCGTGTACGGTGGTATGAACTACGCCTTTGAGCAAACTGCTGGCGCCAAAGACACTCTGGCCGGCTTCATGGTGGGCTACAAGGCCGGTCCAATGAATGTTGCCCTGGGTTTCCAGGACGAAAAGACGAAAAACAAATACACCACCTTGGCCGGTTCTTACAACCTGGGCGTGGCCAGCATTTCTGCAGGCTACAACATGCGTGATGGCTCAACCGCTGCTGCAGG
Source organism: Hydrogenophaga sp. (assembly GCA_030684755.1). Taxonomy (GTDB): domain Bacteria; phylum Pseudomonadota; class Gammaproteobacteria; order Burkholderiales; family Burkholderiaceae_C; genus Hydrogenophaga. Next base: position 6,196 of record JAUXXN010000352.1, on the reverse strand, counting down.
CGATGATTCCGAATTCTCGATTGGCGTGACCGTGCCGATGGGTGCAGTCAGCCTGTCGGCTGGCTACGCTACCAGCGAAACCGAAGTAGGTACTGCAACAACCTTGAAGGCCAATGGTTTTGCACTGGGTGCCACCTACAGCCTTTCCAAGCGCACCCGTATGTACGCTGGCTACCGCACCAACGAGCGTAAAACTGGCGCGGGCGTGAAGCAGGTTGACACCCAGCGCTTTGCCGTTGGCGTTCGCCACGACTTCTAATCTCTGCTACAGCTGTGCGCCACCCCGGTGGCGCACATACTCTTTTTTCCGTTTTTCCAAGGTTGCGCGGAGCAAGGAATTGCAATCAGAGACCGCGTGATTTTTTAACCGCGATGCTGTCACAGCATCGCGGTATTTTTATGCGCGCCTGCCCATCGGTCAGCGCGCCCACACCGTCAACCGCTCAAACTCTTCAAGCCCCCGCTTTGCCCAGACCGGCATGGCCCAAGTGAGCCACCATTTGCGCCAGCAAGGCCGAGGCGGCGCGGGCGCGTGGACCGTCGGCACGGCTGGTCAGGGCAATCGGCACGCGCGCGCCCAGCACAATGCCGGAGCCGGTGGCACCCGCCAGGTATTCGAGCTGTTTGGCCAGCATGTTGCCGCTCTCCAAATCGGGCACCACCAAAATGTCTGCCTGCCCGGCCACCGGTGACTCGATGTTTTTGATGAGCGCTGCCTCGGCGGAAATGGCGTTGTCAAAGGCCAGAGGGCCGTCCAGCAAACCGCCGCGAATCTGGCCCCGGTCGGCCATCTTGCACAAAGCAGCGGCGTCGAGCGTGGACGGCATGTTGGAACTGACGTTTTCCACAGCCGCCAACAGCGCCACACGGGGCACTTCAACACCCATCAGGCGCGCAAAGTCGATGGCGTTTTGCACGATGTCCACCTTTTCTTCCAGCGTGGGACGGATGTTGAGCGCGGCATCGGTGATAAGCAAGGGCTTGCTGTACAGCGGCACATCGAACCGGAACACATGAGACATGCGCCGCCCGGTGCGCAGTTCTTTGCGCGACACCACGGCTTGGATGAATTCGTTGGTGTGCATGCTGCCTTTCATGAGGCTGCCCACCTCACCCACGGCGGCCATGGCGGCGGCGTGTTCGGCGGATGCGTGGCTGTGAGGCGTGTTGACCAGTTCGATGCCGCTCAGGTCCAGGCCCAACTGTTCGGCCAGCGCACGGATGCGGGTTTCAGGGCCAATGAGCACCGGCACCAGCAACCCGTAGCCAGCGGCTTCCACCGCGCCGCGCAACGAACCCTCGTCGCACGGGTGCGCAACAGCGCAGCGCACGGCTGGCATGTGGCGCACCTTGACCAGCAGGTCGTTGAAGCGGGCTTCGGGGTCGAACAGCTGTATGGTGGGCACACTGCCCCGAGGCATGCGAACTTTCTTCGACGGTGCCAGCACACGCGCCATGCCGCTGACCACGCATTCACCTTTTTGGTTAACGGCTTCGCAAGCCATGTCCACCACTTTTTTCAGCTCGTCTTTGGCGGTGACGGTAACGCTCACGGTCAGGGTGTCGCCAATTCGAACCGGGCGCGAGAAATGCAGGGCCTGGTCCAGATAAATGGTGCCGGTGCCGGGGAACTGGGTTCCCAGCAGCGCTGAAATGAGGGCGCCGCTCCACATGCCGTGTCCAATGACGCCGTGAAACAGCGTGTCGTTGGCGTATTCGGCGTTCAGGTGCGCGGGATTGGTGTCGCCAGAAACCGCCGCAAAGGCTTGAATGTCGAGCAGGGTCAGGGTGCGCAGCAAGCGGGCGCTTTGGCCAATTTGCAGTTCATCAAAGGTGTGGTTTTCAACAAAGTCGTTGCCCATGTTCATGGTGAGATTCTCCGGAGGGTTGCTAAAAACTGGGCTCAGTCAGCGGTGATTGTGGCGTGTTGCCCATGCTTGCCCGGTTTGTGGTTCAAGGGTCGCCCGACGGCTTTGCGTAACGCAGCCAACCGCGCCAGCAAGGACTCGTCAATCACGTCAAGGGTGGCCACTGGGCCTGCGTAGACCAGACCGTCGTTGCCGTCGAGTGTGATCACATCGCCTTCAGCCAACATGTGTTCGCCCAAGCGCACGCTGCGTTGGGCTTCGTCGATGTGCAAGGCGCTGCAAGCCACCAAGCAAACTTTGTTCATCTGCCGTGCCACCACGGCGGCGTGCGAGGTGCGCGCGCCGCGCTGGGTCAGCAGGCCAACGGCAGCGTCCAGGGCGGCAATGTCGCTGGTCTGGGTGTCTGGGCGCACCAGCACCACCGCCACACCGGCGCTGGTGCGTTCCTGCACTCGCTGGGCGTCCAGCGCAATCTCGCCAGTGACCACGCCGTTGCAGGCCGACAAGGCCTGTGCCACGGGCGTGGCGGCCGCTGTGCCGGGCTGGTCCGCGTTTTGCGCCACCACGCGCTGGGTGCTGAGGTCGCTGTCTTGCAAGTTGTGGGTGCGCTCCAGCGCTTGATCGCGGCTGATCAGGCCTTCGTCCAGCAGGTCCAACGCAATGCGGGCTGCGGCCTGCGGTGTGCGCTGACCGACGCGGGTTTGCAGCATGTACAGCGCGCCGTCTTCGACTGTGAATTCAAAGTCCTGCATGTCTTGGAACTCTTGTTCCAGCCGCAGGGCAATGGCTTGCAGTTCGTTCCAAGCGTCAGGGGCGGTTTGGGCCAGCACCTCGTGGCCGTGCGCATTGCGCTGCCCGGCCACCACGTCTTCGCCCTGGGCATTGGCCAAAAAGTCCACCCAAATGGCGTTGTGGCCGCTGGTCGGGTCGCGTGTGAAACCCACGCCTGCGCCCGAATGGCAACCCGAGTTGCCGAACACCATGCGCTGAATGGTCACGGCGGTGCCCATGGCGTCGTCGACGCCGTGCATTTCCCGGTAGCTGGTGGCTTTGGGCAAGTGCCACGAAGCGAACACAGCATGCACCGCACCGCTGAGTTGGGCACGCACATCTTGCGGAAACGGCGCGCCCGCGTGGGCTTGGTAAATGGTTAGAAAGCGTTGACTGAGGTCGCGCAGCTCGCTGAAGTCAAGCAAGCGCTCGTCCCGCCCCAGGGTGGTGCGCTGGAGTTCGCCTTCAAACAGGGCGCCGGGCAAACCGGCCACCACTTCGCCGTAGGTGGCGATGAGGCGGCGGTAGGCGTCCCACACCAAACGCGGGTTGCCGGTTTGGCGCAGCAGGCCAGGCAAGGTGGCATCGCACAGGCCGACGTTGAGCAAGGTTTCCATCATGCCGGGCATGGACACCGGCGCGCCCGAGCGCACCGAAACGATGAGCGGCTGGCGCGGGTCGCCAAACACCATGTTGGTGGCCGACTCCAGCGCGGGCAAGCCCACGCTGAAAAGCGGCAGCATGCAGTCTTCAGGCGCACGGGTGAAGTGCGTGCCCACCACCAGCGCGGGCGGTACTGGCAGGCCCATGCTGGCCATGCGCAGCAGGTTGTGGGCTTTGGAGCCCATGTTTTCGCACGTGGGCTTGTGGTGCGGTGGCGTCTGGCCGCTGGCGACCAGATAAAAGTGTTTGGGCCAGTGGTGCGTGGCGTTCATGCGGTCATTCCCGATTTGTTGAAAACCAGTTTGCGCAGCGCGTAACCCGCGCGGAGCAGGCTGTCGGTGGCTTTCTCGATGGTGGCGGCGAGTTCGGTGGCGAGCGAGAACAAGGCGGGTGTGGCGTGCAGGCTATGCACGATGCGTGCCCGGGCACTGCGCAACAGGTCGTCACAAATGCGTTCAGCGCGCAGCATGCGCCAAAGCGCCTGCAAAAAGGCTTCGCTGTCGGCGGGCTCGGTGTGTTCGCTCATGTGGCGCGCAATTTCTATGGCTTTGATCTGGTCTTGAATGGCGGCCAGCGTGGTGTCGGCCAGTTCGGCCAACACCTCGTTCACCGCTGGTGGCAACCCGGCCAGGGGCTGGGTCAGCGTCATGCTGTGGATAAAGGTGGCCTCTTCCAGAGCGTCGGCTGTGTCGTCCATGTCGTCAAGCAACTGCACCATGGGCAACCAGCGCGGCTGGCGTTCGGCGCGGCGGCGCGCTTCCATGAGCAGGTGGTCGGCCTTGCGCTCCCAGTTTTTGGCGCGTTGCACGCTGTCGGCGGTGGTGCTGGCAAATTCCAGCGCCTCGCCCAGCGCAAGGGCCAGCGCATGGCAAAAGGCGGCGTGTTCGGCCAGCAAATCAAATTCAAAGGTGCGGCGTTGCAGCACCCGAGCCAGCAGCAACCGGGCTTCGTCGGCAATCAGCGCCACCGGTTGCTGCTGGCGAAGCTTGATGCTGGACATGCGCAGCAGATCTTGCAAAAAGGCCTCCGTGGCGGCCTCGCCGAGCACTTGGTCGAGCCGGTCGCCAATACGGAACGCGTCGGCGTCCACCGCTTGCATGGCTTCGTAAATGAGCTGCTCACCACCGGCCAGCAGCCAGGCCATGTGGCCCATATCGTGGTCGGCGGCGTCGCGCAACACGGCCATGGCCACCGGTTTGCGCACAAATTCTTGCAGCCGCTTGCGGGCGCGGTTCCAGTCGATCACAAACACAATGCGCGATGCCACCGCCTCCAGCGCCACTTGCAGGGCCTCGTCATCGGCCGCCATGAAAACCGCGTGGCCCACTTGGTACGGTTTGCCTTGGTTCAGACCTGCCGTTGTACGCGGGTCAAAAACCGTCCACTCAAAACCAACGCCCTCCAGCATCTGCCGAAAGAAGCCAAACCGGGGCACATGCAGGTCGGAATAGGTCAGATGGATGTTGCGCCCTTGAACTTCAATTACCAGCACATGCGCGTCGTTGGTGCCAATGTCGTTCTGGATCAGCAGACGCTCGCCGTCGCGGGTCACGGCGGTGTCCAGACCCGGGTGATTGAACTTGAGTGCTGCTGTGCGGGCAAGGCCGCGCATGAAAGCGCGGATCAGGGGCCGGTCGCTGTCTTGCACCTGCCACACATGCGCGCCGTCCACATCTTCGGTGGCCACCGCCACCGCCATGGTGTTGAGCTGTTTGTGCAAGTCCATCACCAGCAAGTGAAAGCTGTCGCTGCCGTGGCGGTTGCCATGGGTCAGGTCGTTGAGCGCCTGCGGGCTCAGACCCTCCTCGTCGTTGAGCTCTTCGATTCTCTTGAGCCAGCGGTCACGCCGCGCTGCCAGGGCCGCATTCTTGTGCTCGGCCACGTCGCACAAGGGCCGCGCCATGATGCTCAGGTCAGAGGCCAAAGCCCCCAGCCACAGAGACAACTCGGGCACGATCAATGTCTGGTCTTGCAAGTAGGCGGTGGTGGCCACATCTTTGAGCCAGGAGGCATCGCGCAGACCCAAGTGAACAATCTCGCGCGCCCAGTCGGGGAAAGCCGCTCCAGGGTTGGCGGCACGCTGCGCTGCCGACTGCAACACCGACAAGTACAGCTTGAGGCGGTCGTTGGCCTGCAAGGCGGCCTTGACCCAGGCGGGAAGCAGCAGCGTGGACTGACCCAGCGAAGCAACCGCATTTTCTTTTTCCATACAACCTCCATGGCAATTTGTTGCTCTTCGATCTTGCACAAGGCGTGTGGCGAGACAGTGACAAAAACTGTAGCAAAAGGTGTTGGACCAGCAGGCAAGACAACCGATGGATGTCATTTTTTCAGTCACGAAACTGCCACACAGATGTCATCACACAACGGGATGATCCCGTTATGCTTTGTCACAAATGAATGGGATGCGGTGTAAGAACTTCATCCCTCCTGCGTCTACAGTTGAAAGCATGAGGTTGTCCATGAGAGCCCTTAAAAAAACCCGCAAACTGATCGAGCACAACCCCGAGAAACCAGAAGCCAAGATTCTCTCGGCCTTGGTCGTGGCTTTGGAGTCAGAAGAGCCTTTCAAACTCTCTGAGTTGTACCAACTGGACTACAACGACTTCGGTTTGGCACTGGAGCTGCTGAGCGAATGGCGGCTGGACCGTTACTACACCAGCAAAGCGGTTCTGCTGGACATTTCGATGCAATTAGGCCAACTGCTGGAAGATCAAGCAGCACCGCCTGCCGTGGACACGGCTGAGAAAAATTAACGGCTCATTGACGGTTGGACGCCGGATCACATTTGGCCGACGCTTTTCGTGAAGACACGCCTTCATATCACCCGATGACACCCAAAGGCTTGGCGCTTCTTGCAATTCCAAGCATTCAGTCGTCCACCGGTGTGAGCT
>JAUXXN010000333.1 GCA_030684755.1 Hydrogenophaga sp. | reverse complement strand
CCGGGGTTCACGTAATCTTTGCCTGCATATTTCGGCGCGGTGCCGTGGGTGGCCTCGAAACAGGCCACGGTGTCTGACAAGTTGGCGCCAGGAGCGATGCCGATCCCCCCTACCTGGGCGGCCAGGGCATCCGAAATGTAGTCGCCGTTCAGGTTCAGCGTGGCCACCACCGAGTACTCGGCCGGGCGCAGCAGAATTTGTTGCAAAAACGCGTCGGCAATGCTGTCTTTGACCGTGATGTCCCGACCCGTCTTCGGATTTTTGAATTTGCACCAGGGACCACCGTCGATTGGTTCAGCTCCGAACTCTTTTTGTGCCAGTGCGTAGGCCCAGTCACGAAACCCACCTTCGGTGTATTTCATGATGTTGCCTTTGTGGACGATCGTCAGGTTGGGTTTGTCGTTGTCGATCGTGTATTGCAAGGCCTTGCGCACCAGCCGCTCGGTGCCCTCGCGCGAGACCGGCTTGATGCCAATGCCCGAGGTGTTCGGAAAGCGGATTTTGGTCACGCCCATTTCTTCCCGCAGAAACTTGATAAGTTTCTTGGCTTTGTCCGACTCTGCCTCGTACTCAATGCCGGCATAAATGTCTTCCGAGTTCTCGCGGAAGATCACCATGTTGGTCTTCTCGGGCGCTTTCAGCGGCGAGGGCACGCCCTTGAAATACTGCACTGGTCGCAGGCATACATACAGGTCGAGTTCCTGACGCAGCGCCACGTTCAAAGAACGAATACCGCCTCCCACTGGCGTGGTGAGCGGGCCTTTGATAGAGACTACGTATTCCCGCAGGGCTGCCAGGGTTTCTTCGGGCAACCACACGTCGGGCCCATAAACCTGGGTTGACTTTTCTCCTGCGTAGACCTCCATCCAGTGGATTTGTCGCTGCCCGCCATAGGCCTTGGCCACTGCGGCATCCACCACTTTCAGCATGACCGGTGTGATGTCCAGACCTGTACCGTCTCCCTCAATGTAGGGCACGATGGGGTGGTCGGGTACGTTCAGTGACATGTCGGCATTGACGGTGATTTTTTCACCTTGGGCCGGTATTTTGATGTGCTGGTACATGGGAACGGGTCTCCGTGAAGGCAGGATATAAAGACACAACCCAATGGGGATTGGCATATTGGCCGCACAGCATTGCGCCTTGAAATTTTAGTGCCGATTGCCCTGCCGCAGCCTCCTGAAGAATGGCCGACAATGAGCGTTCCCTGTGACTACAGCCATTGCATCATGAACCGACTGCTTGCATCTTTGTTTTGCCTGCTGACCCTTTGGGCTGCGCCTGCTTGGTCCGAAGGCAACCCGCAAACCCAATTGCCGCGTGTGACGTTATCGGCAGGTATGCACTTGATTCAAGCCCAAGTAGCGGCCACACCCGAGCAGCGCTCCATAGGCCTGATGTACCGCCAAGAAATGCCGACCCAGGAAGGCATGTTGTTTGTTTTTGAGCAGGCTGGCGTTCAGTGTTTCTGGATGAAAAACACCTTGCTCCCGCTGACTGCCGCCTTCGTGGCTGATGACGGCACCATCGTCAATTTGGCCGACATGAAGCCGAAAACGCTGGATTCGCACTGTTCAACCCAGCCGGTGCGCTTTGTGCTGGAAATGAACCAGGGTTGGTTTGCCAAACGCGGTATCCAGGCGGGCGCCCGTCTGGGTGGCGCACCCTTCACCCGGTCCAAATGATGTGAAGTGCTTTGGCGCGCAGAGTGACCCCCCTGCGCCTGGCCAATAAAAAAGGCGGTTCGTTCAGCCCAAGAGCTGTCCAAACCGCCTTTGAGGCCCGAGCGCCGTTGTGCACGGCGCATCGAATCTCTTCAAGCCAATGCGTTTAACCTGGCAGGGTTTCCAGCGCCTTGTTGAGCGTAGGGCTGGGGCGCATCACTGTGGACAGTTTCTCGAAGTCGGGCTTGTAGTACCCGCCAATGTCCACCGGCTGGCCCTGAACAGCGGCCAACTCGGCCACGATGGTTTGCTCGTTGTCGGTCAACTGCTTGGCCAATGGAGCAAACTTGGCGGCCAAGTTCGCGTCGTCCGTTTGTGCAGCAAGCGCTTGGGCCCAGTACATGGCCAAATAAAACTGGCTGCCCCGGTTGTCGAGTTGTCCGGTTTTTGGCGAAGGGTTCTTGTTGTTGTCCAACAGTTTGCCTGTGGCCGCGTCCAACGTTTTGGCCAGAATCTTGGCGGCGTTGTTGCCGGTTTTGAGCCCCAAGTCTTCCAGCGACACAGCCAAAGCCAAGAACTCGCCCAGTGAATCCCAGCGCAGGTGGTTTTCTTCCACCAACTGTTGCACGTGCTTGGGCGCAGAACCGCCGGCACCGGTTTCGTACATGCCACCACCGGCCATCAAGGGCACGATGGACAGCATCTTGGCCGAGGTGCCGAGTTCCATGATGGGGAACAGGTCGGTCAGGTAGTCGCGCAGGATATTGCCGGTGGCGCTGATGGTGTCCAGACCACGTATCACGCGCTCCAGTGTGTAGCGCATGGCACGCACCTGGCTCATGATCTGGATGTCCAGACCGGCGGTGTTGTGCTCATGCAGATACATCTTGACCTTGGTGATCAGCTGCGCCTCGTGCGGGCGGTACTGGTCCAGCCAGAACACCACCGGCGTGTTCGAGTTGCGGGCGCGGTTGACGGCCAGTTTGACCCAGTCGCGGATGGCGGCGTCTTTCACCTGACACATGCGCCAGATATCTCCCCGCTCCACGTTCAGGCTCAGTAGCACTTCGCCGGTGGCTAAGTCGGTGATGTTGGCCACACCGTCTTCGCTGATTTCGAATGTCTTGTCGTGCGAACCATATTCTTCGGCCTGCTGGGCCATCAGGCCCACGTTGGGTACCGTGCCCATTGTCTTGGGGTCGAATGCGCCGTGCCATTTGCAGAAGTTGATCATCTCCTGGTAAATGCG
>JAUXXN010000330.1 GCA_030684755.1 Hydrogenophaga sp. | reverse complement strand
CCGCTGAAGCGGTATTCGCTGTCGTAATCGTCTTCCAGCACCCAGGCGCAGTGGGCGCGGGCGGTGGCCAGCAGTTGGTGGCGCCGGGGCAGGATCATCACCGCGCCGGTGGGGTATTGGTGCGAGGGGGTGAGGTAGATCAGGCGCGGCGGTTGGGCGTTGTCGGCCTCGGTGGGGTGGATGCCTTCGGTGTCCACTTCCACGGGGTGGATGTGCAGGCCGGTGGCCATGAAGGCTTTGACGGCGCCCCAGTAGGCCGGGTCTTCGGCCCACACGGTGTCGCCGTGGTCGGCCAGCAGGCGGGCGCAGAGTTCGAGCGATTGCTGGGTGCCGGTGGTGATGATGACCTGGTCGGCGTCGAGCTGCACGCTGCGGAACACGCGCAAATAGTCTGCCACGGCGCGGCGCAGCGGGGCGTAGCCGCCGGAGGTGGCGTAGTCGAGCATGTCCGGGTAGGTCATGCGCCAGTGTTTGTTTTGCAGGCGCTGCCAGAGCGTGACCGGGAAGGCGCTGAAGTCGGCGATGCCGGGGGTGAACGGCTGAACCTCCAGTTCGGTGGCGCAAAAGGTGGTGGACAGGGCCACACCGCGCGTGGACAGCCGCCCGCCGGGCACGCTGACGCGGGCCGGGCCCCCGGCGCGGTGGCTGCCCTGGCCGGGCAGGGTGCGCGGCACGCTGTCGTTCACATAGGTGCCGCTGCCCACGCGGCTGGCCAGGTAGCCTTCGACGCTGAGCTGGTTGATGGCGGCCACCACCGTGTTGCGCGAGAGTTGCAGGTCTTGCGCCAGGTCGCGGCTCGATGGCAGGCGCTCCCCTGCGGCCAGCTTGCCGTCGAGCATGGCGCGGCGCAGCGCTTCGTACAGCTGGCGGTGCAGCGGCAGGGCGTCTTGCTGGCCCAGGCGGGTCATTTCACTGAGCAGAAATTCGGACAGCATGTTTTCTGGTTCCCAGGGTCTGCGGCGCAGGGGGTGGGTTTAAGTGGCACCGTAAGGTGGCATTAAATGGCCCTTATTGTGATCCAATTCGGGCTGCACAATGCCTCAACGTGTTTGGAGACACCATGAACCCACCGCCTTGCATGGTCTGGCTGCCGGCCGACCACCGCCTTTTGGGCGACCACGGGCACCATATGCCGTTTCTGCTGCTCGGTGACAAATACGCCCGCGCCGTGAAAGTGGGCGCGCAGGCCCAGCCAGTGATGTTCCCGCTGGCCGAACCCGACCAGATCAGCGAGCTGCTGTCCATGGTGGACGGCGTCATGCTCACCGGCTCGCCGTCCAACGTGCACCCATCGCACTTTGAAGAAGACGTGGCCGACCCCAGCCTGCCGCTGGACCCGGCGCGCGACACGCTCACGCTGGCGCTGGTGAAGGCCTGTGTGCACGAGGGCGTGCCGCTGCTGGGCGTGTGCCGGGGCTTTCAAGAAATCAACGTGGCGCTGGGCGGCACGCTGCACCAGCGGGTGCAAGAAGTGCCCGGCCTGATGGACCACCGCGAGCCCAAAGCCGCACCGTTTGACGAGCAATACGCGCCACGCCATGCCGTGCATTTCAAGCCCGGCAGCGTGTTCGAAACCTGGGCCGGTGGGCTGCAGACCGAGGTGAATTCGCTGCACGGGCAGGGCGTCAACCGCTTGGCCGACGGCCTGGAGGCGCTGGCCCATGCGCCCGATGGTGTGGTGGAAGCGTTTGCTGTGAAGGGCGCCCACACGTTTGCCTATGCGGTGCAGTTTCACCCCGAATGGCGCTGCTGGGAAACGCCGTTTTACACCGCCATTTTTGAAGCCTTTGGCCACGCCTGCCGCCAGCGCCGCAGCCTGCGCCTGCAAGCTGCCGACCTGGCCCGCCACACCAGCTGACCCATACAACGACAACACGAGGCCCCGCCCATGACAGACCGCAAAACCATGACTTTCAACGACCTGGAAAACTGGCTCAACGAGCACCGCGTGACCGAAGTGGAATGCCTGGTGCCCGACTTGACCGGGGTGGCGCGTGGCAAGATTTTGCCGCGTGGCAAGTTCACCGAAGACCGGGGTATGCGCCTGCCGCAAGCCATCGTGGGCATGGGCGTGACGGGCGAATTTCCCGAAAGCGGCCCTTACTACGACGTGATCGACCCGACCGACAAGGACATGCAACTGCGCCCCGACACGAGCACCGTGCGCATCGTGCCCTGGGCCACCGACCCCACCGCGCAGGTGATCCACGACTGTTTTGACCACGCCGGCAAGTTGGTGCCCTTCGCACCACGCAGCGTGTTGCGCAAAATTTGCGAGCTGTACGAGGCCGAGGGCTGGGACCCGGTGGTGGCGCCCGAGTTGGAGTTTTACCTGACCGCCCGCAACACCGACCCCAACACGCTGCTGAAACCGCCCATTGGTCGCAGCGGCCGTGCTGAGACATCGCGTCAGGCCTACAGCATCGACGCGGTGAACGAGTTCGACCCGTTGTTTGAAGAGATTTACGACTACTGCGACAAGATGCAGCTCAATGTGGACACGCTGATCCACGAAGTGGGCGCGGGGCAGATGGAGATCAACTTCTTCCATGCCCACCCCCTTGGCCTGGCCGACGAGGTGTTCTTCTTCAAGCGCACCGTACGCGAAGCCGCGCTGCGCCACGACATGTACGCCACCTTCATGGCCAAGCCGATTGCGGGCGAGCCGGGCAGCGCCATGCATGTGCACCAGAGCATTGTGAGCAAGGCCACCGGCAAGAACATTTTCAGCAACGAAGACGGTAGCGCGTCCGAAGCGTTCTACCACTACATTGGCGGCCTGCAGCGCTATATTCCGGCGGCCATGGTGCTGGTGGCGCCGTATGTAAACAGCTACCGGCGCCTGAGCCGCCACACGGCTGCGCCTATCAATATCGAGTGGGGCCACGACAACCGCACGGTGGGCATTCGTTCGCCCATTTCCAGCCCCGAAGCGCGCCGGGTAGAAAACCGCGTGATCGGCGCCGACGCCAACCCCTACGTGGCCATGGCCATGACGCTGGCCTGTGGCTACCTGGGCATGAAAAACAAGATCAAGCCCAAGCCCGAGATGAAGGGCGATGCTTATTTGGCCCCATATTCGCTGCCGCGTAGCTTGGGCGAAGCGCTGGATTGGCTGCGCCGCGAAACCGATCTGCACGACATCTTGGGCAAAGAGTTCATCACCATTTACACCGAGATCAAAGAGCTGGAGTTTGCCGAGTTCATGAAGGTGATTTCGCCTTGGGAACGCGAACACTTGCTCCTTCACGTCTGAACAAGCCTTCCAAGGACCGACCATGAACCCCTCCACCCTCATTGCCCCGCCCGCCTTGGTTCGCCGCGCCGAGCAGCAAGACACCCAGGCCATTCAGGCACAAGACAGCGCGCACTTTTTACACCCGTTCACCGACCACGCGGGGCTGGCCTCGCGCGGCGCGCGGGTCATCACCCGGGCCGACAACATTTATGTGTGGGACTCCGAAGGCAAGAAAATTCTGGACGCGATGAGCGGCCTGTGGTGCGTGAACGCGGGCTATGGCCGCAAAGAGCTGGCCGACGCGGCCTACCAGCAGATGATGACGCTGCCGTTTTACAACAGCTTTTTCAACACCACCAACGTGCCGGCGGTGCAGCTGGCCACCAAGTTGGCGGCGCTGGCGCCCAAGGTGGGAGGACGCAGTTTTGAGCATGTGTTCTTCAGCAGCAGCGGATCAGAAAGCAACGACACCAATGTGCGCATGGTGCGTCGCTACTGGGATTTGCTGGGCCAGCCGCAGCGCAAGGTGATCATCAGCCGCCACAACGCGTACCACGGCAGCACCATGGCGGGCGCTTCGCTGGGCGGCATGAGCGGCATGCACGCGCAGGGCGACCTGCCCATTCCCAACATCACGCACATTGAGCAGCCGTACTTTTTGGAAAACGCGCTGCCCGGTGAAAGCCGCGACGACTTCGGCCGCCGCGCCGCAGGCTGGCTGGAAGCCAAAATTTTGGAAGTGGGCGCGGACAAAGTGGCTGCTTTCATTGCCGAGCCAGTGCAGGGTGCGGGCGGTGTGATCATTCCGCCCGACTCCTACTGGCCCGAAATTCAGCGCATCGTGGACCAATACGGCATCTTGCTGATTTCCGACGAAGTGATTTGCGCCTTTGGCCGCCTGGGCCACTGGTTCGCTTATGAAAAGTTTGGCTACCGGCCCGACCTGGTGACCTTCGCCAAAGGCGTGACGAGTGGCTACATTCCGCTGGGCGGCGTGATGGTGGGCGACCGCGTGGCCCAGGTGCTGATTGACCAGGGCGGCGAGTTCAACCACGGCTACACCTACAGCGGGCACCCGGTGGCGTGTGCGGTGGCGCTGGCCAACATCGAGCTGATTGAGCGCGAGAACCTGGTGGGCCGGGTGCGCGACGACATCGGCCCGTATTTGGCCGAGCGCTTTGCCGAGCTGAACCAGCACCCGCTGGTGGCCGAGGCCCAAACCTGCGGCTTGGTGGCGGGTTTGGTGTTGGTGAAAGACAAGGCCACCAACGCCCCGTTCAACGAAGACTTGGCCGTGGGCATGATTTGCCGGGGCCACTGTTTTAAGAACGGATTGATCATGCGCGCCGTGGGCGACCGCATGATCATTGCGCCGCCGCTGGTGATGACGCGCGCACAGATCGACGAAATGATGGCGCTGATCGTGCGGTGCCTGGACGCGACGCTGGCCGACCTGCGCAGCGCAGGCCATCTGGGTTGAACGGGGCTGGGTGGATGGGCCGTGTTGCAACGCATTGACCCGTTTTGGGCTGTGTTGCGCCCGGTTGAGCGGTTTTTTTTGATACATTGGGCCCGCTTCCCCACCGTGGGGCGCGCTTGGGCCTGTTTGTTGCTTGTCTGATGGGCTTGCAGAGGCCCCGGTGTTGCGCCCTATTCTTCGGTCTCCCCTCTTTTCTTGGAGTCTTCCTCGTCATGAAAAAGCATGTTCTCGCGCTGGCCATCACGGCCGTTCTGCTCGCCGCCTGCGGCAAAAAAGAAGAGCCGGTGGCGGCACCTGCCGCGCCTGCACCGGTTGCGGCTGCGCCTGCGGCACCGGCTGGCCCGGTGTTGGACGATGAAAAAGTCCTGAACATCTACAACTGGGCCGACTACATCACCGAGACCATGGTTGCCGACTTCGAGAAAGAGTTTGGCATCAAGGTCAACTACGACACCTTTGAAAACAACGAAGCGCTGCACGCCAAGCTGGTGGCAGGCAACTCGGGCTACGACATCGTGGTGCCCACCGCAGGCTTTGGCAAAAAGCAAATTGACGGCGGCCTGTACCAGCCTATCGACCGCAGCAAGCTGTCGAACTACGGCAACCTGGACCCCGAGTTCATGGAAAAAATTGCGGGTGTAGACCCCGAGAACAAACACTTTGTGCCCTGGGCCTGGGGCTTCACCACCGTGGGTATCAACAAGCAGAAGGTGGAAAAAGCGCTGGGCGGCATGCCCATGCCCGAAAACGCCTGGGACCTGGTTTTCAAGCCTGAGTATTCCAGCAAGCTGAAGTCGTGCGGCATCATTTACCTGGACTCGCCGAGCGAAATTCTGCCGCTGGCGCTGCACTACGTGGGCAAGCCGGCGTACAGCGAAAACGCCGAAGACTTCAAGGAAGCCGGCGCCATGCTGGCCAAGGTGCGCAAAGACATTCGCCTGTTCTCCAGCACCATGATCGACGACATTGCCGGTGGCAAGGGTTGCGCCTTTGTGGGTTGGTCGGGCGACATCAACATCGCCGCCGACCGCGTGAAGGAAACCGGGGGCAAGGACGACATTGTGCCGCTGCTGCCCACCGGCGGCGGTTTGGTGTTCATCGACACCATGGCCATTCCGAAAGACGCCAAACGCGTGAACAACGCCCATGCGTTCATCGACTTCTACCTGCGTGCCGAAACCGGCGCTTCCATGGCCAACGAGATGAACTACCCCACCGGCAACAAGGCCTCGTTGCCCCTGATCAAGGACGAGATCAAGGACAACAAGACCATTTTTCTGAGCGATGAAGACACCGCCCGCCTGATCCCGACCGGTGGTTTCTCGAACGAGATGGCCAGCGTGGTCAACGACACCTACAACGCGTTCAAACGCGGCAAGTAAAGCCTCTCACCGGGCTCAGGGCTGTTCTGCTTGCGGGTTGAACAGCCCTTTTTTTGTTGGTTAACCGAACAAGAAACGGAAACTCCCATGGCTGCTGAAGCAGGTTTTCTGGTCACCGAGAAGCTGGTCAAGCGCTTTGACGACGCGGTGGCGGTGGACGAGGTGTCGCTCTCCATCGGCAAAGGCGAAATCTTCGCGTTGCTGGGCAGCTCGGGCTGCGGCAAGTCCACCCTGCTGCGGATGCTGGCGGGGTTTGAAAAGCCCACCTCGGGCCGCATCATGCTCGGCGGGCAAGACGTGGCGGCCATGCCGCCTTACGAGCGCCCGGTGAACATGATGTTTCAGAGCTACGCCCTGTTTCCGCACCTGAACATCTGGGAAAACGTGGCCTTTGGCCTCAAGCGCGAAGGTTTGCCCAAGGCCGAGGTGCAGCAACGCACCGACGAAATGCTGGCCCTGGTGCAGCTCACGCCTTACGCCAAGCGCAAGCCGCACCAACTCTCGGGCGGGCAGCAACAGCGCGTAGCCCTGGCGCGCAGCCTGGCCAAGCGGCCCAAGCTGCTGCTGCTGGACGAACCCCTGGGCGCGCTGGACAAAAAACTGCGCGAGCAAACCCAGTTCGAGCTGGTCAACATCATTGAAAAAGTGGGCGTGACCGTGGTCATGGTGACGCACGACCAGGAAGAGGCCATGACCATGGCCAGCCGCATCGCCATCATGAGCAAGGGCCGCGTGCTGCAGGTGGGCACGCCGGAAGAGATTTACGAGCACCCGCGCAACAAGTTTGTCGCCGACTTCATTGGCAACGTGAACCTGTTCGCCGGCAAGCTCACGGTGGACGAACCCGACCGCTGCGCTGCCGAGACCGCGATTGGCGAGGTGGTGGTGGGCCACGGCGTGAGTGGCACCCTGAACATGCCCGTGTCCATTGCAGTACGGCCGGAGAAGATCGAGATCAGCAAGGCGCGGCCCGAGGGCGTTGGCGTGAACCTGTTCCAGGGTCGTGTCTTGGAAATAGGTTACCTGGGCTCTTACACCAACTACATCTTGAAAGCCCGCGACGGCTCCCGGGTGCGCGTGACCGAGGCCAACACTTCGCGCCAAGACCTGTCGGACATCACCTGGGAAGACGAGGTGTATTTTTGGTGGGACGACAAGGCGGCGGTGGTTCTCAGGGATTGACAAGTTCCCCCCGCGCGCCGCTTCGCGTCCCGCCCCCCCAGGGGGGCGATGCGAGTGGCCCGGCAAAGCCGGTTCCACCGCATCCTTGGTTTTAGGTTGCTGCGCTCACAGGTTGAAAGTTTCTGGAGGTTCTTGATGGCCATTTCATCGATCCCCATGCCCGGCAAGCGCTTCGTCATAGGCGTGCCGTTTGTCTGGCTGTTCGTTTTCTTTTTCCTGCCGTTTCTGATCCTGCTCTACATCAGCTTTGTGGACATGGGCAGCGACATCCACCCGTTCAAGCCGCTGTGGGACTCCACCGCCGGCGTGCTCAAGCTCAAGTACGAAAACTACCTCTCCATCTTGCGCACGGAAGAGGGCGCGCCGCTGTTCAAAACCTTGTATGTAGACGCCTACCTGCGCTCCATCGGCTACGCATTGATCACGGCCCTGCTGTGCCTCGTGTTGGGCTACCCGTTTGCCTACTTCATTGCCCGTGCGCCCGAGAGCGTGCGCCCGGCCTTGCTGCTGATGGTGATGCTGCCGTTCTGGACCTCTTTCCTGATGCGCTTCTACGACTGGAAGGGCCTGCTGGCCGACCAGGGCGTGATCAACCGCTTTTTGATGAGCATCGGCATCATCGGCGAGCCCATGCAGATGCTCTACACCAACGTGTCGATGCTGGTGGGCATGACCTATGTGTACCTGCCATTCATGATCCTGCCGCTCTACGCCAACCTGGTGAAGATGGACTTTCGCTTGCTGGAGGCGGCTTACGACCTGGGCACCACACCATTCAAAGCGTTCTGGCTCATCACCGTGCCGCTGTCCAAGGCCGGCATCATTGCCGGCTTCATGCTGGTGTTCATTCCCTGTGTGGGCGAGTTCGTCATTCCGTCGCTGCTGGGTGGGCCTGAAAACCTGATGATTGGGCGCGTGGTGTGGGACGAAATGTTCACCGCCAACGACTGGCCCAAAGCCACCGCGCTGGCGGTGGTGATGATTGCGCTGATCGTGATTCCGCTGGCCATTTACTACCACTACACCGGTGAACGCGACGAAGGAGCGAAGTCATGAAACAGCTGCTTGAAAAACACTTTGGCAAGTTCTGGCTGGCGCTGGTGTTCGCGTTTTTGTATTTGCCGCTGCTGTTCATGATCGTGTTTTCGTTCAACAGCACCCGGCAAGACGCCCGTTTCACCGGCTTTTCGCTGCGCTGGTACGAGGCCCTGGCGCGTGACAGCAAGATTGTTGAAGGCTTTTGGCTGTCGCTCAAAATTGCCACCGTGACCGGCCTGCTATCGGCGGTGCTGGCCACTTTTGCCGCGTTTGTGTTGGTGCGTTACCGGCGTTTTTTTGGCCGCACCGTGTTCTCGGGCATGGTCAACGCGCCGCTGGTGATGCCCGAGGTGATCATCGGTTTGTCGCTGTTGCTGCTGTTTGTTGGCACGCAAAACTTCTTCGGTTTTCCGCAGCGCGGCATGTTCACCATCATTTTGGGCCACACGCTGCTGGGCATGGCCTACGGCATGGTGGTCATCCAGAGCCGGTTGATGGAGATGAACCGCAGCATTGAAGAAGCCGCCATGGACCTGGGCGCACGGCCCATGCAGGTGTTTTTTCTGGTCACCCTGCCGAATATTTTTCAGGCCATTTTGGCGGCATTCTTGCTGGCCTTCACGCTCAGTTTTGACGACGTGGTGATCGCCGAATTTCTCTCAGGCCCGGGTGTGAACACCTTGCCCCAGGTGATTTTTGGCTATGCGCGGCGCGGCATCAACCCCACCATTTACGCCGCCGCCACCCTGCTGATCGTGACCGTGACCATTGTCGTCATCGCCTACGCGGTGTGGGTAGCCCGCGCCACACGCAGGCGCGACCGGGAAATTGCGGCGGCTACGCGGGCGGAGACGGTGGCTTTATCGACAGGTTGAGTGGGGGCAGCCGTCCGCAATGTCCCTGTGGACTGCATCCGCTCCATTCAACCCTGCCTGTACTGTGTGGGCGGCAATGCCGGTGACATGATGGCCGCGCCACTCGCAACGCTGACGCCAGGTAGCCAACAAGCGTTGCACGAGGCCCGGCAGATATTATTGATTCGGCCCGGTTTTTTCTTCACTCCCTCTCCCGCTTGCGGGAGAGGGTCGGGGTGAGGGGCATCCTATTTCATAGGGCCGGATCAATAGAAATTCCCGTAGGTTTTTGTACCTTGCTGTGCGGTTGCAAAGCGCAAACGTGGGTGCACAGGCCATGGCCTCGCTGCGACCCGCGTTGCACACCTAACCCCACGCACGTTCCGGGCGGTCTGATCAGCCTCTCAACCCTGCATCGTCTGTTGCGCAGCACGGGCCAAAAAGCCCGAGCGGGTCAGGTGGTGCGCGCCAGCGTAGGCGTCAATTTGTTGCACCAAGTGGGCGGGCAGGCTGATGTTCAGCCGCACGGGTTTGGTTTGAAGGCGGCTCAGGTCAATGTCCGCCAGCAGCCACACGCCACCGTGGTAGTCGGGGTGGTCGACCAGTTGCTCCAAGGGCGTGGGCGGTGGTACCGCCTCGTGCTCGACATAGAAGTGGGCTTCGGCTGCTTCTTGAATGGCGGCGGGCAATTCGTCCCAGGTGTCAGCCGCAGAAAAGCAGCCGGGAAAATCGGGGAACACCACGCCGTGGGCCTCTTGTGCGCTGCCCACATGCACGTAAACCGGGTAAAGCATGTTCAACCTTTCGTAAAAATCAGGACTTGCGCAAAACCGCTATGGCGTTGTTGCTTTGCCTTGCCGTACCTGCGTACTGTCTGCGGCTTCGCGCCTAGCCCTGACGGCTTTGCGCAAGTCCTGTAAAAGCCTCAAAGGCCCGCCTGTTTCAAGATGCTGCGCACCGTGGGAAGGGGCAGGTCTTTTTTGGGGTGCGGCACCGTGACCTTGCCTGACTTGAGCGGGTGTTTGAATGGGTGGTGCGATTTTGACCGCATCCACCCCGGTGGCGTGCTGTCCCCCGCGCCAAGTGGATACCTTGCAACCCCATAAACCGGCGTAGCATGGAGCCAATTCACACGAGGAACATGGCCCATGACCGACACCCACGCATCCACCCCACCACCCCCCAGCTTCGACGGCCGCGCCGTCATCAACGGCGAGCGCGTGACCGCGCTGGACGGCCAGACCTTTGACTGCCTGTCGCCGGTCGATGGCCGCTTGCTGACCACCGTGGCGCGCTGCGGCCAGGCCGACATTGACGCGGCGGTGGCGGCAGGCCGGGCGGCGTTTGAGTCGCGCCGCTGGAGCGGCATGGCGCCAGCGCAGCGCAAGCGCATCATGATCAAGTTTGCCGACCAGTTGCTGGCGCATGCCGACGAGCTGGCGCTGATGGAAACGCTGGACATGGGCAAGCCCATCAAATACGCCAAGGGCGTGGACGTGAACAGCGCGGCCAACTGCATCCGCTGGTATGGCGAGGCGGTGGACAAGGTGTACGACGAAATCGCGCCCACGGGCCGCAGCGCGTTGGCCCTCATCACCCGCGAGCCGGTGGGTGTGGTGGGCGTCATCGTGCCGTGGAACTACCCCATGATCATGGCCGCGTGGAAGATTGCGCCCGCGCTGGCGGCGGGCAATTCGGTGGTGCTCAAGCCCAGCGAAAAAAGCCCGCTCACCGCGCTGCGCCTAGCCGAGCTGGCGCTGGCCGCCGGCATTCCACCCGGCGTGTTCAACGTGGTGCCGGGTTACGGCCCCGAGGCGGGCAGCCCGCTGGCGCTCCACATGGACGTGGATTGCATCGCCTTCACCGGCAGCACCCGCGTGGGCAAGCAAATTCATGTGATGGCGGGGCAGAGCAACCTGAAACGCGCCTGGACCGAGCTGGGCGGTAAGTCGCCCAACATTGTGTTTGCCGACTGCCCCAACCTGGACCGCGCCGTGGAAGCCGCCGTGGGCAGCATCTTCTTCAACCAAGGCGAGAGCTGCAACGCGCCGTCGCGTTTGTTTGTGGAAGCCAGCATCAAAGACGCGTTTTTGGAAAAAGCCCTGAAGCTGGTGCCCAACTACCAGCCGGGCAACCCGCTGGACAAGGGCACGGTGATGGGCGCCATCGTGGACCAAGTGCAGCTGGACAACGTGATGCGCTACATCGGCCTGGGCCAGAGCGAGGGCGCGACGCTGCTGGCCGGTGGCGCGCTGGCCGCGCCGGTGGCGGGCGGTTGTTATGTGCAGCCCACCATTTTTGACGGCGTGACGCCGCAGATGACGATTGCGCGCGAAGAGATTTTTGGCCCGGTGCTGAGCGTGCTGAGCTTCACCGACGCGGCCAGCGTGGTGCGAGAGGCCAACAACAGCATCTACGGCTTGCAGGCTGCGGTGTGGACCAGCGACATCAACAAGGCCCACGGCGTGGCCCGCGCGCTGCGCGCCGGCACGGTGCATGTGAACCAGTACGACGAAGACGACATCACGGTGCCGTTTGGTGGCTTCAAGCAAAGCGGCGTGGGGCGCGACAAGTCGCTGCACGCGTTTGACAAGTACACCGAGACAAAGACGACTTGGATTCGGATTGATTCGCCGGTGTGAGCCGTTGGGCGAAGTGACCGCGCAGCAAGGAGCGTTATGCCTACCATCAGCATGTTTTATGGGATTGTCATTTGCCTGTATTTTTTCGATGATGAGAGGCACAAGCTGCCCCACATTCACGCCAAGTACCAAGGGCAAGACGCCTCTTTTTCTATTTTGGATGGTGCCTTGCTGAGCGGTGCGCTCCCCGTCTCAAAAACGCGGCTGGTGCAAGCCTGGATCGAGATTCACCGCGAATCGTTGTTGGCCGATTGGGAGTTGGCTGTGAATGGCCAAACCCCTTTCCCGATTGAGCCGTTGCGCTGAAAGCGAGAACGTTATGGAAACCGTTGTACGTGTAGTACCGCATGCCAACTTTTCACTGGAGCTTTGGTTCAACACCGGAGACCACCGATGGTTTGACGTGCGCCCGTACTTGGAGAGGGGTGACTTTCGTCGCTTGAAGGACGAGGCGCTGTTCAGGCAGGCGCATGTGGCGTTGGATACGGTGTGTTGGCCCGGTGGTTTGGACATTGCGCCAGAAACCTTGTTTGACCGGTCTGTGCCTGTTGAAGACAGCTGTATGGCGGGTGTGGGTGTCGCTGGTGTTTTATGACCACCATCATGGACAAAATAAATCAGCGAGGTTGCCCCCGCCCACAAAAAAGCATGTGCTATCTGAACCAAATTGACCCTTACTGCTGGCCTGAGCTGAAAAGTACGCTCCTTTGATTGATAGGAAACACCCATGAACGCACCCACCACCGCTGCCGAGATCGTTGCAATCGACGCATATCCCCACACCAACGCCACCTGGCACCAGCGCCGCCTAGATGCCACCCCACGCGGGGTGGGTGTGATGGGCGACTTTTTCATCAGCCATGCCAAAAACGCCGAGTTTTGGGACATTGAAGGGCGGCGCTTCATCGACTTTGCGGGTGGCATTGCGGTGCTCAACACCGGGCATGTGCACCCCAAGGTGCAGGCGGCCATTGCGGCGCAGCTGCAGCGTTTCACGCACAGTTGCTACCAGGTGGTGCCGTACACCGAATATGTGCAACTGGCTGAGCGCATCAACGCCATCGTGCCGATTGACGGCCCGGCGAAGACGGCGTTTTTCTCTACCGGCGCGGAGGCGGTGGAAAACGCCATCAAGATCGCGCGCAGCAGCACCGGGCGCAGCGGCGTGGTTGCGTTTGGTGGCGCCTTCCATGGCCGCAGCCTGTTTGCGGTGGCCATGACCGGCAAGGTGCAGCCCTACAAAGCGGGTTTTGGCCCGTTTCCGCCTGAGATTTACCACGTACCGTTTCCGTGCCACTGCGCGTCGCTGGAAGACACGAAGCACGCGATGGAGCAGCTGTTCAAGTGCGACATCGAGCCCAGCCGGGTGGCGGCCATTATTTTTGAGCCGGTGCAGGGCGAGGGCGGTTTCAACCCCATTCAGCCCGCTGCCGTGCGCTGGCTGCGCGAGCTGTGCGACCAGCACGGTATTTTGCTGATTGCCGACGAGGTGCAAACCGGTTTTGCCCGCACAGGCAAGATGTTTGCCATGGAGCATTACGGCGCCAAGCCCGATCTGATCACCATGGCCAAAAGCATGGCGGGCGGCACCACGCTGTCGGCGGTGTCGGGCCGCAAAGCCATCATGGACGGCCCGGCCCCGGGCGGCTTGGGCGGCACGTATGCGGGCAACCCGCTGTCCATTGCGGCGGCGCTGGCGGTGCTGGATGTGATGGCTGAAGAAAAGCTGCCCGAGCGCGCCCAGCAGCTGGGCGACCAATTGCTGGCGCACCTGACAGCCGCCAAGACCCAGTACCCGCGCATGGGCGATGTGCGCGGCTTGGGGGCCATGGTGGCCTGCGAGTTTGTGGACACCCACGGTGCGCCCGACGCCGACCTGACCAAGCGGGTGCAGGCCGCTGCGCTCAAGCGCGGCCTGCTGCTGCTGACCTGCGGTGTGTATGGCAACGTGATCCGCTACCTGTTCCCGCTGACGATTGAGGACGCGGTGTTTGCCGAAGGCTTGGCGGTGTTGGATGCGGCCATGGCCGAGGTGATGTCCGGGGTGGCCGCGTGAGTCTGGGGGCCGCCGCAACCCTGACCGAGCGCATGGCCGCCTTGCAGGCGCAAGGCGTGCATTCGGTGTTGACCACCTTCACCGACCTGCACGGCGCGCCCAAAGGCAAGCTGGTGCCGCTGGCCGCGCTGCCCGATGCGGTGGCGGTGGGCGCGGGCTTTGCCGGCCCCAGCATTTGGGGCACGGGCCTGCCGCGCATGGGGCCGCGAAGCGAATACTTTGGGCGCGTAGTGCCTGGGTCGCTGCGGCCCCTGCCGTTCATGCCCGGTGTGGCGCATGCGGTGTGCGACGGTTTTGCCGGTGGCGAGCCGCTGGACACCTGTTCGCGCCAGTTGCTCAAGCGCCAAGTGGCGCGGCTGGCCGAGCGCGGGCTGACGCTGTGGGTGGGCATTGAGCCCGAATTTTTTCTGCTCCGGCGCGGCCCCGACGGCACTTGGCAGGTGGCCGATGCCGACGACCGGCATGCCAAACCGTCTTACGACTTGGCCGCCATCCACCGCAACCTGGGGTTCCTGGACGGCATGCGGCGTCACCTGACGGACCTGGGTTTCGAGCTGCAACAGATGGACCACGAGGACGCCTGCGGACAGTACGAGATCAACTACCGGTTCGATGACGCCCTGGCCGCTGCCGACCGCTACCAGTTGTTCAAACTGACGGCGCAAACCGTGGCGCAGCAGCATGGCTGCGTGTTTTCCACCATGCCCAAGCCGCTGGCGCATGCGCCCGGCAGCGGCCTGCACTTTCATTTGAGCCTGACCGACGCGCAAGGCCACGCGGTGATGGCCGACCCGGCGGGCGCGCTGGGTTTGAGCACCCTGGGCCACCAGTTTGCGGCGGGTCTGCTGCACCACGCCGATGCGCTGGCCGCGCTGTGCGCACCCACAGTGAACAGCTACAAGCGCCTGGCCAGCAGCCCCAGCGCGTCGGGCACCACCTGGTCGCCGGTGTGGAAAACCGTGGGCGACAACAACCGTACCTGCCTGGTGCGCACCGTGGCCAACCGGTTGGAATGGCGCCTGCCCGACCCGTCGTGCAATGTCTACGCGGCGCTGGCGGGCACGCTGGCCGCTGGCTTGTCGGGCATCGACCAAGCGCTGGCGCCGGTGACACCGTGCGACGAAGACCTGTACCAGCGCCAAGCCCGGGGCGACGCCATGCCCGCGCGCCTGCCGCACGACCTGTGCGGCGCGCTGGACGCGCTGCGCCAAGACGCCCCCCTGCGCGAAGCGGTGGGCACAGCTTTTTGCGACCAGTTTTTGGCCATCAAACAGGCCGAGTGGGATGCCTGGAGCCAGCATGTGAGCGGCTGGGAGCTGGAACGTTACGCGGACGCGGCGTGATGTGAGGGCTTAGCGGCGCTCCAGATCGACGCACACAAGGGCTGGGTGTCGGTTCCAGCGGAACGTGATCACGTAAGGCCGCTGGCGTACCCGGGCCGTGATGCCATTCGCGCCTCGCAAGCGCGTGGGGACCGAAATATCCAAATCTGGACCGAACACCTTGCGAGCGTTGCCAGCCAAGGTGTTGGCCACCTCGCCCACAGCGTCCAACAGGTTGCTCTCGGTGATGTTGCTTTCGTGCTGAAAGATCAGCAACTCGTGCAGCATCCCCTTGGGCATGGACACCAAAATTTGGCCGCTGTAGCCGCCCATGAAACTCACAATGCCGTTGTACTCGTGGCCCGTTACGTTGTCATCGCCCAAAAACGCCGAGGTGATTTCTGGCTCCTGGCCCGTGGTGGCTTTGAGGTAATGCTTGACGGCATCCACGAACATTCGCAGGTCGTCTTCAGTCAAAGTGGCCATATGGGTGTGCTCAGTTGGCGTTGCACACGTCGAGCAAAGCCAGTCGCAGCTCGTCGTCGGTGAAGGGTTTGTTGATAAATCCGCGTGCACCCAAGCGCAGTGCAGAGATGGCGGTCGATTTGTCGTTGAGCGCGCTGACCACCAAGATGTTGGGTGGGTTGGGCAGGCGCATCATTTCTCGGATAGTTTCCACGCCGTCCATTTCGGGCATGGTCAGGTCCATGGTCACCACGTCAGGCCGGGTGTCACGGGCAATGCGAATGGCTTCGCGCCCGTTACGAGCCAGGCCAACGATGGAAACGCCCTTCATCTGCGTGGTTTCGACCACGCTGGCGATGCGGGTGCGAATCAGGTTGGAGTCATCAACGATCAGCAGTTTCATAGGTACCCCTTTCAGGACAAGACGATGCCGAACTCGGAGCCTTGACCTGGCGTGGACTGCATACGTATGTGTGCTCCCATGCGTTTGGCCGCTTCATGGACCGCGTCCAGACCGACGCCCCGCCCCGCATGCAGGCCACCCGGCGCAGCGGTGGAAAAACCCGGTTTAAAAATGTGGGCCACGATCTGGCGTTCTGAGAATTGGTCGAGTTGTTCGGGCTGGTACCAACCGAGGTCCAGCAGGCGTTGGCGCACGGTGGCTGCTTTCAAGCCATGACCATCGTCGCGCACGCGCAGTTCCAGCTCATCCGTGGCTCGCCGCGCCAGCGTGAGGGTGATCAGCCCTGAGTCTGTCTTGCCAGCCGCGCTGCGTTCGCTGGGTGACTCGATACCGTGGGCGACAGCGTTGCGCACCAGCTGAACAGCAAGGGACATCAACTCCGGGTCTTGAACGCGAGGGTGGGTCTGAGCGCCTTCTTCAAAAACCAAACGGGTTCGAATTTTCTTGCCCATATCGAGGGCTGCACGCTGTGCCAGTTCAAGCACCCGGGTCGGACCGCTGAGCATGTCTGCCGCAGGGGCGTTGTCTGCGCTGTCCGGGACCGTTTTGTCGGCGGCATGGGCCAAGGCCACCAACTTGAATGCGCCCACCTTTTCCAGCAAGCCTTCAAGAGCCAGTGGAAGGTGCACCAGGGCATCGCCTGTGAGTTTTTCCATGTTGCGCAGGCGTTGCAGATCGTCTTCTAGCGCGTGTGCCATTCCTGCGAGCAACTCCATGTTGAGCGCTGCTGCTTCACCTTTAAAGGTGTGGATCAGGCGGAAAATCTTGTCCAGGGTTTTGCGCGTATCGGCCATGAATTGCTGATCCGACAGTGAGCGCAGCAGGTCGTTGACCTGCAACAACTGCCCCTCAGCACGCAACACAAAACTGCGCAGCGTGCCAGCATCGGTGCGCAGCGCTTGCACCAGGGAAGAGAATTCCTGGCGTGCGCGCGACCGTTCGGTTTCAAGTTGTTTTTCAAGCGCCATGCGGGGGGTGATGTCTTGCATGGTCACCAGCAGGTGACGGACTTGACCCCCTTCAACCACGCGATTGAACGAAAAGGAAAGGAATTTGCGTTCTTCGAGGCCCAATGCGTTGGAGGCCCGGACTTCTACGTTGGTCAGTGGATTGACGCCCTGTACCAAGTTTTCACGCACATGGGGTGAGAACAGCAAGTCCATGTAATCGCTCGCATCTTTCAGATCTTTCTCGAACAGCAGTGGCCCCAGAAGATCAATCAGCCGATCACCAGGTTTCGGGACTCTGCCCAGCAAGGTGCCGACCGATCGAGAAATTTGTGTGCCCAGTGTGAAGTTGGGTTGGAGCAAGAAAAGACCTTCACGCACGGAGCCCAGAATTTCGCGGTTTTCTTCGTTGACCTCCAGAATGGCTTCGTCTGCGCGGCGAAGGCTGCTGAGGAATTTGTAGAGGATGTAGGCGAAGTTCATGAGTGCCAGCAAAATGCCCGCTGCTTGAACCATGCGCAAGAAGTTGGCGCGCTCGGTGGCGTTTCGTTCAAGCGCGGTGGTCAGGTCGTTCATCAAACCCAGCAACTTGACGTTGTTGGCGCGCGCATAGGCCACGGCTGCGGACAATTCTTGCGGTGTTTCTCGCCCGTCTAACACCGGGGCCAAGATGCTGCGGTACGGCTCCCACAACCCCAGTGCCGAGTTCACGGCTTGACGAGCTGCGTCTCCGACGGCCGGTTGCAAATACACCTGTTTTCCATCGCCCCCCGGCACGGTGGCACCCACTTCAAAACCTTTGAGGGTCTGCTCAAACAGACCCACTGCGAGTTTGAATTCGTCGCGTGCCGTGGCGGCGTTGCGTCCGTCGCGCAGCTCAATGTCGATGGTCAACAGTGCTTTGGTCATGCGCTGCGACAACATGCGCTGGCGGCCAGATAGGTTCACCCCAATGGCGTCTTCGCTGATCTTGAATGAGGTGTAGAAGTTCAGAACCAACACCCCGAGGTCGATCACGATAAACAACGTGACGGCCAAAATGATCACCCGGTAGCGCTGCCAGAAGCTGCGTGGCACCGACGCACTCTGAGGAGGGGCGGTGTTGGGCGCTGTAGTTGCCATGGATGCCATGGACCTTCTCCCTGTTTGAAGCTGGGCAAGATTGCCGCGTCTTTTGATAAATGTCATAGCAGTAAACGTGCCACAGGCGTATTTGCAGCTGGACTGCTTCACGCCGCCGATGCGATGGCCGAGTTGTGTTTTCCCGCCGTGAGCAGCGTCAAGCTGCCTGACCATCAGACCCAGTGGTTCGGGAGCCACCGAGTCTTCGGTGTGGAAAAGTGTGGGCAACAACAGTCGCACCGGCTTGGTGCGCACCTTGGCCACCCGGCAGGAATTGCGCCTCATGAGCAATCCCAGATAATCAAGCGGTGAATCCGAGCCCTTCCCCCAAAATCTGGACCAAAACCGCCGACCGGCCGCTTCGCAGCATGGGCAAGTCGCTGAGCATCTGGTTGTTTGCCCACTTTGTGGGCGTGGCGGTGCCGTGGCGAGCGGTGCGCCAGACCGATGGCGCGGCGCTGCTGGCGTTTGAGCATGAACGCCTGATGGCCCTGGCCGCAGCGGGCGAGCGGGTTCCGCCGGTGCTGGGTTTTGACGGTTTCGCGCTGCAAACCGGTGACATTGGCCCCACGCTGGACCATGTGTTGCACCGCATGCCCGAGCCTGAGCGGCTGGCGCTGATGTGTGCGGCCAGCGCCGATTTGGCTGCATTTCACGCACGTGGCCAGTGGCACGGCGGCGCACAGGCGCGCAACTTAACCTGGGATGGACGGCATTTCGCCCGGCTGGATTTTGAGGAGCGCTTGCAGCCCGGTTTGCCTCTGGCCACGGTGCAGATGTACGACGTGTTGCAGTTGCTGCTGTCGCTGGCGCGGTACCTAGATGTGTTGGGGTCGCAAGCTGTGCTGGCCGTCCTTCGTGCTTACAGCCCGTCTGCAGAGGCTAGAGGTGTGTCTACAGCGCCCGATCTGTCGGAGTTTCTGCGCCGTTTGTTACCCCGGTTGCTGCTGGTGTCGCGCATGGCTGCCTGGTCGAGTCGGCTGGATGGCTCACGTGAGTTGATGCGCCTGCGCACGGTGCTAGAAGGTATTGCCGCTTTTGTGCGGCAAAGCCAGCCTGCTGCGCAAACGTTGAATTAGGTGGTGTAGTTGGGGTCCAGCCGCTCGGCCTTGCGCAGCAGCGCGGGCCATGCCAGTTGGGCGCCTTGCCCGGCGGTGGCTATGCGCATCACGTCGGCCATGCCCGCCAAAATGGCGGGGTTCACCGGCACCAGTTCACCGCCGCCGGCCTGTGCATCGATCTGGATGCGGCAGGTGTTCTCCAGCGTGTACATGGCCAGAAAGGCTTCGGCAATGGTTTTGCCCACGGTGAGCAGGCCGTGGTTGCGCAACACCAGGTAGCTGGCTTGGCCCAGGTCGGCCTGTAGGCGCGGCTTTTCTTCGGGTCGGAAGGCCACGCCTTCGTAACCGTGGTATGCCAGCGAAGCGAGCACAAACGTACTTTGCTGGCTGATGGGCAAAATGCCTTCTTTTTGGGCGCTCACACCCACGCCCGCGCGCGTGTGGGTGTGCAGCACACAGCCCACTTCAGGGCGGGCTTCGTGCACCGCGCTGTGGATCACAAACCCGGCTGGGTTCACGGGGAACGGGCTGTCGATGAGCTTGTTGCACGCCATGTCCACCTTCACCAGGCTGCTGGCGGTGATCTCGTCGAACATCAGCCCGTAGGGGTTGATGAGGAACTGGTGCGCGCCGCCCGTCACGCTGTCGGGCAGTTTGGCGCTGATGTGGGTGAACACCAGGTCGCTCCAGCCGTAGGCGGCCACCAGCCGGTAGCAGGCGGCGAGGTCGCAGCGCAGCGCCCATTCGTCGGGGTGGACAGCGTCTTTGAGGGAAGGGATGTTGAGCATGCCGTGTCTCCTGAATGCGCGTTGATGGATGGAACGCATTGGACGGCGGGGCCTGGCTGAGGCCTGTCCCAGGCACGACAGACGGCGTTGCCCCGCACGGTTCGGGTGAGCGGTGCGGGGTGTTGGGCTGCGGGGCCGTGGTTTTACTTCTTCATTGAGCAGGTGTTGAAACCCAGCAGTTTGTAAGGCGGGCACCAGCCCATGAGGCCGGTGAGCAGCGGGACCACGCCCACATAACCCCACAAACCCACGGTGCCGGAGGCGGCTGCGGCGATGAGGGCCAAGCCCACGATGATGCGGATGGTGCGGTCGATGGTGCCAACGTTTTTGGTCATGAAATTGCTCCTGTAAAAACTGAAAAAAAGACACAGCTTTGGTGGTACGGCTGCCGTTAGGCAGTCGTGGCTACTCTGAGGCATTCTTGTATTGAATCGGGTTGTGGGCGTTGGGTCTGTGACCTGCGTCACAAAGCAGTGGCTCATGGTGAGCCAAGTTGCGCATTGCGTGCGCGTTCAAGCCTAAACTTGTCAACAATTCCACCTTCAGCATGAGCACCATTGATCCCAATCCTGCTGTGCAGGCAGATTGCACGGTCTGCCAGCCATCGTCTTTGTGGCGATTGCTGCAAAGCCATTCCCCGGTCCTCGCCCATTGGATGACTTTGACACGTACCGAGCTGCAAAGTGGCCGTACTTTGCTGAAAGCTGGCGATAACGTGGAGCAATGCTGGTGGGTCGAGCGAGGCCTGTTGCGAAGTTACTATTTGGACGAGCTGGGTGTGGAAAGCAACCGCGCGTTTCATTGCGAGGGAGATTGGGTGGGCCATGGCCTACCTCCGGTTCCTATCGTCAGTACCTGCTACATCGAAGCACTTGAGCCCAGTAGAGTGGTCAGACTGCCTTATGGTGTGTTGCGTAATATGCTGACAACACACCCAGACTTGGAGCCTTTGCTTCACGAAGCACACAACAGCCTCTTCGCCTCGCATGCCCGTCGAGAAGCCAGCCTGCTGGGGCACAGTCCTGCCGAGCGCTACCAAGCCTTCCGAGTTAGCCATGCACACTTGGAAGATCGCCTCCCCTTGCGTCAAGTGGCCCTCTACCTGGGGGTTACCAATGTATCGCTCTCACGCATCAGGGGCAGAATGGGACTGACAAACCTCAGGTGACTTAAGCAAGGGGGTGGGTGAACGGTGATCAATGGACCGCATCCCTCCCGCTGTTCCCTGTTTCAGCTGCTGTGCGGGTAGCAAGGCCTCGTAGTCCTTGACGGTCCTGCCCCTTGGAAGCGCTACCCAGCAGCGAGCCCAGATACCGAAACTCATTCGCCCATCACGGACTTGGCCGCTGCAGGCATCGCTATTTTCGGTAACGAGTGGGCGTTCATCACGGCCGCTTCGTCCACAAGACCGTTGAGATTCAGCAAGAAGGCGGTCAAGGCATACACTTCGTCGCTCTTGAGACTCTTGGGTGCGTAGGAAGGCATGGCCCGGCGGATGTAGTCGAATAGCGTGGTTGCATAGGGCCAGCGAGCACCAACGGATTGCACAAGCAAAGGATATTTGGCAATGCGAATGGGGCGTAAGAGGTCGTCCCACCCGATGAAGCCATCACTCCACCAAGCGAGCAGCAGGGCCTTCAATACCTCGTTGACCGTGACAGGCTGCACATTGCGCAGCGTACAACTTGCGACCCTGCGCGACGCTGCCTTGGCCAGGCGGGAGTCCACGACCGTTCGGGAAGATGGTGATGTCATAGACCTCCCATGCGGCCCTTTCCAAGGGCATGCCCAAACCCACGACAGTCTGTGTAGTGACCACGGTGGTGTTCGCTGAAACGGGTACGACATGCTGCGAACTGACATCGGCGTGTACCAAGGAAGTTGTAGACCCCAGTACCACCACACTCCATATGCTGATCCCTCTTTTTATAAAGGTGCACCTACTTTTCATTGCTTGAAACTGATGCAGTTCATGCATAGGTGTTCTCCACACGTCCATCGCGACTGACGGACCAAGACTGGATCGCGTTGTAATGGTTGAAGGAGTGTGCCGCGTAACGGGATTTCCACACACCACGAGTAGGCTGTGTGTGTCCATGCTCGTCGGTGGCGCGGCTCATGAGTACGCTTTTTTTGCCTTGCCACTGCCAAGGCAGGCTAAAGCGTGTGAAAGAACGGTCCAATACTGGGCTATCCAGGTGTGCTGCTGCCCATGTTCGTCCACCATCGACGGACACGTCTACCCGGACAATCCGCCCTCGCCCTGACCACGCAAAGCCTTCGATCTCAAAAAAACCATGTGGAGTGGGCATGTTTTGCTGCCCGCTGGGACGGGTAATCAAGGATTTCACTTCCATCGTCAAAGCAAAACGCTGAATGCGCCCATCGGCCAGAACCTGGGTGTACAAACCCGACTCATCTTTGGTGTGAGCAGGTACATCGCTGAACTCCAACCTGTGCAACCATTTGACATTGGCATTGCCTTCCCACCCCGGTACGAACAAACGCATGGGATATCCCTGGGATGGGCGCAACCGTTCTCCGTTCTGAAACAGTGCCAATATTCCGTGCTTGTGCAGCTCTTGGAGCGGTAGGCTGCGCGCGTGTGAGCCGGCATCTGCCCCTTCGGCAATGACCCATTTCGCATTGGGTTTGGGTTGAGCCTCGTTGATGAGCAACGACAATGGAATACCTGTCCACTCTGAACTGGACACTTCCCCCGCCAACTGCCCCAAAGGCAAGTCCATAGCAAAAGGCGAAAGTGCATTCGCAGCCGAATTGCCGGCGCACTCAAGGAAATGCACCCGACTGACCATGGGGTAGCGTTGCAGCCTGTCCCAACTCAGGCGAAGTGGTTGCTCAACCAATCCATTTAGAAAAAGCTGATGACGCGCGGGGTCGATGTCGGGGATGCCGTTGTGGTGTACCGCGAAGTGGAGTCCACTGGGGGTGATGATGCCGCGCTGGTGCTGTAACGGCGTTCGCCACACGCTGAAGCCTGCTTCCCGCGCTTCGGTACGGATCACGGCAGCTTCGTGCTGCGCCGGTTGTCCGTAGGGAACATCGGCACCGCCAGGGGTACGCAGGTGATCGGGCATTGCCGCACCAATCGGCGTGTTTTGCGCTGAAGTTGCGGATGCGGTTGCGGATGCGGCCAGTTGGGTACCCCCGGCCAACGCCAATGCACGGCGAATGAACTGGCGACGGGGGCTTTGAGTGAGAGGAGGTGATGTCTGGAAGGTCATGCTTGCCAGTGTGGCAACGAGCGTGGCTTGGTGCATTAACGATGGTTAACGTCTGCAGCATCCACCGCGCCTCTGTACGCTCGTACGTATCGCACAGCTATTTAACTGCGCCTTGCGATCAATGCCAGCTTTTGCGGGTTGCGTTGAAGGTAAATGGCGCTTACCTGTCCCGTTCCATTGCATTCCAAGCCACAAACTTGTTCGAGGCGACCCTGTGTGTTCCACAGCAAGGCGCCCAGACCTGTGTTCACCCTCGCTGGACACAATGTCAGTGTGCCGACGTCTCTCTGCCAAACGCGGGCAAAAGAGAGTAAAGCCTGAGCCACGCGATCTCGTCCCAGCAACGGTGTTGGCAGTGCATGGACAAAACCCCCACCATCGCTGCACAGGCGCACATCCTGCGCCAGCAAACCGGCCAGCGTATCCACTTTTCCGCTGTTCAGTGCTTCTGCAAATGCT
>JAUXXN010000324.1 GCA_030684755.1 Hydrogenophaga sp. | reverse complement strand
GACCAGGAATTCAGCATGGACCTGTGCGCCGAACCCTCGGCGCGCGCGGTCAAGCGCATTGAAGACGTGCGCGTGCTGCGCACCGCCCAGTTCCCCGAGGACGCGGGCCCCATGGCCCACCCGGTGCGGCCAGACCAGTACGTCGAAATCAACAACTTCTACACCGTCACCATTTACGAAAAAGGTGCCGAGGTCGTGCGCATGATGCAGACCCTGGTAGGGCGCGCCGGTTTCGCGGCCGGTATGAAGCTCTACTTTGCCCGCCACGACGGCCAAGCCGTCACCTGCGACGACTTTGCCCAAGCCATGGCCGATGCCAACCCGCAGTCGGACCTGGCGCAGCTGCTGCCCCAGTTCAAGCGCTGGTACAGCCAGGCTGGCACGCCCCACCTGCGGGCCGAAGGCGTTTTTGATGCCGCTGCCCGCAGCTACACACTCACCTTCACACAAAACTGCGCCCCATCACCCGGACAAGCCAGCAAAGCCCCGTTTGTGATTCCTGTGGCGCTGGGCCTGCTGGACGCCCACGGCACCGAACTGCCCCTGCAACTCGCCCACTGGAGCCAGCCCGAAACCGGCACCCGCACCTTGGTACTGACCGAGGCCAGCGAAAGCTTCACCTTCGTCAACCTCGACAGCGAGCCCGTACCCTCCCTCTTGCGCGGCTTCTCGGCCCCGGTGGTGTTGGACGTGGACTACAGCGACGCACAACTGCTCGGTCTTCTGGCACACGACACCGATCCGTTCAACCGCTGGGAAGCTGGCCAGCGCCTGGCCTTGCGCCACGCGCTGCACGCCATCCGCAACCAAGGCCCCGTGCCTGCCGATCCGTTGGACGCTGCGTATTTGGAAGCCATGCGCGCCGTGCTGCGCCACCGGGCGCTGGATGCTGCGTTCAAAGAACTCGTGCTCACCCTGCCGTCCGAGACCTACATCGCCGAACAGCTCGACGTGGTGGACCCCCAGCGCATCCACGCCGTGCGTGAAGCCATGCGCGAACAACT
This sequence comes from Hydrogenophaga sp., assembly GCA_030684755.1. Taxonomy (GTDB): domain Bacteria; phylum Pseudomonadota; class Gammaproteobacteria; order Burkholderiales; family Burkholderiaceae_C; genus Hydrogenophaga. The sequence continues at coordinate 43 of JAUXXN010000324.1, read as the reverse complement.
CGCGCATGCCCTGCACAGCGATTGGGCTTGGGCATTTGAAACC
>JAUXXN010000319.1 GCA_030684755.1 Hydrogenophaga sp. | reverse complement strand
CCCCGGTGGTAGCAGTCCATGAACACATCAAACGCCCGCTTGCCCGGCAATCCCGACAGCGGGGCCAGTTCCACCGCAGCGGCCAGCCCCAGGCTGCGGATGCTGATCACGTGGGGCAGCCCCTTGAGCGCGCTGTGCATGGCGTCGCCCAGCACCGGGGCCATCTCACCCGCGCGCTCGAACAGCTTTTCTTCACGGAACAAATCCAGCGTGGCAATGGCAGCCGCGCAGGCCACGGGGTGGCCCGAATAGGTGTAGCCGTGGAAAAACTCGATGGCGTGCTCGGGCGCGTTGCCGTGCGCGCCCATCATGGCGTTGTAAATGCGGTCGGTACAGACCACGCCGCCCAGCGGAAACACGCCGTTGGTGACCGCCTTGGCGAAGTTCAGCATGTCGGGCTGCACGCCGTAATAGTCGGACGCGAAGGCTGTGCCCAGACGTCCGAAACCGGTGATGACCTCGTCAAAAATCAACAAAATGCCGTGCTTGTCGCAAATCTCCCTGAGCCTTTTCAAGTAGCCCTGCGGCGGCACGTACCAGCCCGCGCTGCCCGCCACCGGTTCCACAATCACGGCGGCAATGTTGCTGGGGTCGTGCAGCGGCAAGATGCGGTTTTCCAGCTCCAGCAGCAGGTCTTCGCTCCACACCGGCTCGGCGTTGTGGATGTAGGCGTGGTTCACCGGGTCGTGAATGAACCGCATATGGTCCACGCGCGGCAACAGGCTGGTGCCATATACCTTGCGGTTGGCCGGAATACCGCCCACGCTCATGCCGCCAAAACCCACGCCGTGGTAACCGCGTTCGCGGCCAATGAAGATGTTGCGGTGGCCTTCGCCGCGTGCGCGGTGGTACGCCAGCGCCACTTTCAGCGAGGTGTCCGCCGCCTCGCTGCCCGAGTTGCAAAACAACACCTTGTTCAGGTCGCCCGGGGCCATGGCGGCGATCATTTCGGCGGCGCGAAAGGCTTTGTCGTTGCTCACGCTGAAAGCGGTGGCGTAGTCCAGCGTGTCCAGCTGCTTCTTGATGGCTTCGTTGATGGGCTTGCGGTTGTGGCCCGCGCCCACGCACCACAGGCTGGAAATGCCGTCGATCACTTGGCGACCGTCGTGCGTGGTGAAGTGCATGCCGTCAGCGGCCACAAACACGCGCGGGTCCTTTTGAAAGCTGCGGTTGGGGGTAAAGGGCAACCACTGGTTGTCCATGCGTAGCTCGTGGGTGGTCATGGTGTTGGCTCCTGTGCGGCCCGGGGAAGACGGGCGGTGCGGGATTTTGGCACTTTACGACCCTTTTCGTGGCTCCACTGCTGAGCACGCGGGCAGGCCCACCGGCGCCCATGCTGCGACAATCGCACCGCCATGCACCA
>JAUXXN010000316.1 GCA_030684755.1 Hydrogenophaga sp. | reverse complement strand
TGCTGCTGCAGATCTTCAGCGAAAACCAGCTGGGCCCGATCTTCTTCGAGTTCATTCAGCGCAAGGGCAACCAGGGTTTTGGCGAAGGTAACTTCAAGGCCCTGTTTGAGAGCATGGAGCTGGACCAGATGCGCCGTGGCGTGTTGAAAGGTTGACCCAACTTTGAGAAAGGGCATATGGCCGCGTTGCGGCTGTTGGCCTTGGCGCTGGCGCTGTCTGCACAGCCACGCCTTGCCCTGCACCCTTTTCGAAGGTCTTGTGTGGCACCCCGCTTGAATACCTGGAGACTGTGATGGCTGTTGAACCTGTTGTGTACGGCGCGAGCGACCGCCCCCCGCGCGGCGACTACGCGCGCGCCAGCGATGACTACACCTGCGCGCAAAACTGGGCGGCTTACACCGAGGCCGACCACGACACCTACCGTCGTCTGTACGAACGCCAGTCGGCGCTGTTGCCGGGTCTGGCCTGCGATGCGTTCATCGAGGCGCTGCCCGCGCTCGGTGCCAGCGACCAGATTCCGCGCTTTGAAGACATCAACGCGCGCCTGAAACCGGCCACCGGCTGGGAGCTGGTGGCGGTGCCGGGGTTGATCCCGGAACGGCCGTTTTTCCAGCTGCTGGCCGACCGCCGCTTCCCCGTCACCGACTGGATTCGCAAGCCCGAGGAATTCGACTACATCGTCGAGCCCGACGTGTTTCACGACCTGTTTGGCCATGTGCCGCTCTTGTTCAACCCGGTGTTTGCCGACTATGTGCAGCGCTATGGTGCCGGAGGCCTGAAAGCGCACGACCTGGGCGCGGGCGAGCTGCTGTCGCGCCTGTACTGGTACACGATCGAATTCGGGTTGATTCAGCAACCCGGCGGCCTGCGGGCCTATGGAGCGGGCATCTTGAGTTCCAGCGGGGAACTGCGGCACAGCGTCACCAGCCCGCAGCCCCAGCGCGTGGCGCTGGATCTGCTGCGTTGCATGCGCACGCGCTACAAGATCGACGATTTCCAGGCCACCTATTTTGTGATCGCCAGTTTTGACCAGCTGTTTGAGCTGACGGCGCCCGACTTCGCGCCGCTCTACGAGGCCGTGGCCGCGCAAGGCGAGCTGGCCCCGGACGCAAGTATCGCCAGCGACTCACGCATCACCCTGGGGTGAAACGCCATGGCCACGTGCGCAGCGCCCGGCACCAGCCGGTTGTCGGCGCCGGGCAAGCTGGCGGTGGAGGCGGGAAACACGATGTTGTCGGTGTTGGAAAACCAGCAAACGAACGACCGGTAGGTGTCTTCAGGGGCGCGTTGAACCTCGGTCGCGGCCAGCGCCTGCAGCCAGGGGTTGTGCAGGCGCATCTGGCAGCCATTGGGCAGGTGGCTGAACTGACCCAGCCAGGTGCCGTGGTGCGGCGTGCCAATGGTCAGCACCTGCTGCACGCGCGCTGTGTTGGCGGCATCGGCGGCCATCCAGGCTCGCGCCGCCAAGCCGCCCATGCTGTGGCACACCAACTGCGGCGCCCCGCCCAAGGCTTCGGCCCGCTGCACGGCCTGCTCAATCAGGGGCACGTAGTCGTCGATGCTGCCGAACACCGGCTCCAGATTCACCGACACATAAGGCACACCCAGGCGACGCAATTCGCGCATCCAGGGATGCCAGAAACCCCGATTGCACACAAAGCCGTGGATGAACACCACGGCTCCCCCACTGCTGGCGCTGCACGTTGGGGCAGCCAGGGTATCGGGCCAACGCCGCCATACAAAGGGCTGACGCCACGCAAACACCTGGGGCGCCATGCGCGTCTCTTGCCACCACGCACCGGCCAGCTCGGCCCAGCGCGGACGCGGTGCCGGGTCGGAGCCATGTACCCAGGCCACCACCACCAGTTCCAACGCCAACACCAGGGCATAGCCGCCCAGTAACAGGGCCACTCCCGCCACCG
>JAUXXN010000315.1 GCA_030684755.1 Hydrogenophaga sp. | reverse complement strand
CGCCTCATAAGGCCATGTTCGTGCCTTATGACGGCAGCCGCATCATGGCCCGAAAGCTCTTGGGCAAACCCCTATGAACAACGCCACCGCACTCCTGCAAAACCTCGACGGCTTGAATGCACAGGTGCTGCCGCGCAGGGTGCCCGAGTGGTTGCGGGGGCTGGACGAGCGTGCAGCGCAGGCCGAGGGCGCGGCCAACCTCATCATCGAGGGTGACAACTTTGACAGCCTGCGGCTGTTGAAGAGCACGCACGCGGGCCATGCCGCCGCTGGGGCAGGCCAGGGGGTGAGCTGTGGATGACGCAGCGCGAAAGCAAATTCAGTGGGCGCAGCCGTGGTTCGAGCCCTTTGCCGTTGAGGGCATGAAGGTGCGCCAAGCCTGCGAAGCCGGGGTGCCGCTGCCGCAGGCGCTGACCCAGCGCGCCGTGCAAGGCCCGCGCTTCATTTCCCAGGCCGAGCTGCCCGCTGGCGTGGCCTACGAAGCGCACATCTTCGACACCGGCAGCGTGCCCACCCGCGAAGGCCTGCACGATTTTTTCAACGGCCTGTGCTGGATGCGTTTTCCGCTCACCAAGCGGCGGCTGAACCAGTTGCAGGCGGCAGAAATTGCCACGGCGGGTGTGGGCCAGGTGCGCGGCCCGGTGCGCGATGGCTTGACACTTTTTGACGAAAACGCTGCCTTGTTGCAAGCCCCCGATGCGCTGTGGGACGCGCTGCTGGCGCGCGACTGGACGCGCCTGCTGGTGGACCTTCGCCCGCTGTGGGCGCAGGCGCGGCTGGTGTTGTTCGGCCATGCCCTGCTGGAAAAACTGGTGGTGCCTTACAAGTCCATCACCGCCCATGTGTTGCGCGAGCCGGTGCCGCTGGCGCTGGGCGACGATCTGGCGGCCTGGGACGCTTGGTTGGCGCAGACGTTGCACGCACCGCTGCTGGCTAGCAAGCCGTTCACGCCGCTGCCGGTGCTGGGCGTTCCCGGCTGGTGGCCGGCCAACGAAGACCCTGCGTTTTATGCCGATACCGGGGTTTTTCGGCCGCAGCGGGTGGCGGGCGCTTGAGCGCCATCCCTTCTTTCTGAATGCCTCATCCCAACTGGGCACTTTTTATGTCTTTATCCACGCCACGCACCGCGCCCGCCACCGACGGCTTTGCGCACCTCAACCTGACGCAAGACGCCGACCGCAGCCATCTCGCCGCCCACTTTCGCGCGGCGGGCGTGCGCGACGTGGAATGCCTGTTTGCCGACGTGACCGGCTACCCGCGTGGCAAGCTCATGCCCGCCGCCAGCTTTGCAGCCGGTGGCGAACTGCGCATGTGCCAAGCGATTCCCAT
>JAUXXN010000313.1 GCA_030684755.1 Hydrogenophaga sp. | reverse complement strand
TGGGAATGAAAATTTTTAATTTATTCATAATCGGCGTGATGACAGCTGCACTTTCTGCATGCGGCGGAGGCGGCGGAAGCACAGGGACCATTACAGGTGGCACAGGTGGCACAGGCGGCACAGGCGGCACAGCTGTTGGTGTAAAAGTAGAAACGTTGCTTACCGCACAGTTAAAAGATACTGTTACTGGCTTAGATGTTCAATCTGTTTCCACAAAAGGGAGTACAAATATTGTTGGGGTTTTGACAACCAAAGACGGAAAGCCAGTTTCCGGACAACTTGTTACTTTGGATGAGGTTGTTTCGTCGAAATTATTGTCATATCCTAATGGCCGCTCTTCGACTACTGATATAAACGGAATTGTTAAAATTCCAGTTTCTCGTATAAATTTATTCGAATTTGGAAGTGAAACTATTGGTTTAAAGTTTGCGTCGACTGATCTTTATGCGTCGGCTTCTACGGACTTAATTGCTTATCGTGCTGATCCTCCTGTTTTGCAGATTGGTTTGCTTGATGCATCGAATGTAGTGACTGATACTATATCGTCGATTGGTCTCACATCATTACATATATCCTTGAAATTTCCAGATGGAACTCCGGTTGTTCAAAAACGCGTTGAAGTTACAGGTGACTTGACTAAAATTGTTTTTCCCGAAGGAAGTTCACAACTAACAAATAACTCGGGTGTTGCTATTATTAAAGTTTCAAGGGCATCTGCTGGCATTGGTGGCGCTGGTACTTTGAGGGCCGCCGCTACGATTTCTGGTGTTAGCACAACCGGGCTTTCGGTGAATACCGTTGTAACCGGAGGTGTTGATTATTCGCTTGGGGCGGTAACAGGTGTTGCCACTTTGAGCTTGGATACGCTCAACACTGGGGGATCATTGTCCGCGTATGGCACCCGTCAAATTTCAGTTAGAGCTATGCTGGGAGCCAATGTTGCTCGATCGGTGCAGGTCAATTTTTCATCCAACTGTGGACAGATATCACCTGCATCGGTTGAAACGAATGCCAGTGGTATAGCAGTTACAAGTTTTACGGCAACCGATGTTGTGGGTACAACGCCAAGTACCTTGGGTTGTAGCGGAAAAACAGTGGATATTTCTGCCAGCGCAGTGGGTGCTGATACCATCAATGGAGGCATCAGCGTTCTCGCTGCGCCAGCAACCAATTTAAGCTATTTGGTACCTGCGGATGCTACCAAATCTCGGATTTATTTGGCAAATTCTGGTGGTCCAACACAGACGAGTGTTCAGTTCTTGTTGACTAATGCCCGTGAAGAGCCTCTTCCAAATCAAGAAGTGGTGGTTTCTTTGAAAACAGTCAATGATGGCATCCCCAAGGCTACTTTCAACACTGTTACGAATATTGCCCCTGTGACCTTGACGACCGACTCATTCGGTAAAGTCACTGTGCCTGTATTCTCTGGAACAGTACCAACTAGCGTAGTTTTAAACGCAGCTTTGGTTTCAAATTCGGCTATACAAACAGATTCTTCGGTTATTGCTATAGCTTCAGGCCGCCCAGCGCAGGCGCGGGTAAGTTTGGTTAGGGGCGTAGCCGCAATCCGTGGATTTAATTTTGATGGATCTACAACATCGGTTACTATGTCTTTGGCAGATCGCCAGGGTAATCCTGTTCCAGATGGAACTGTTGTGAACTTTGTGACGGAGGGTGGTGTCATGATACCCCCAACGTGTGTTACAGGTGCGGTACCCGGTAATTCCCAATGTACGGTCAATATTAGATCGCAAAATCCAAGGCCAACCGATGGAATTGTATCTATTCTTGCATACACTGCAGGTGAAGAGGATTTTGTTGATGCTAATTTCAACAACGTTTTTGATTGCGGTGAAAGTTATATTGATTTGGTGACTGCTTACCGTGATGACCGTGATAATGGTTCTATTCCAATAAATACAGCTTGGGGTGTGCCCAATGCGCATGTTACTGGTCAATTCTCTGTGCCACGAAGTGCCTCTGGATCTTCGTGCGGGGTTGGCACTGTGCCCACCCCAAACGCTGGTGATGGTGTATGGGGTGTTGCGGATGTGCGCGGCCAAGTACTCGTTGTGTTTTCAACTGACGATTTTCGAATCGTTGAACGTGGTTGGATTTCAGCGAATGATCCTCAGTGGAATAATTCGAGGGTTGCCACAGGCCTGCTCGTTTCCATTCAAGATATGAATGGCAGAAGCGTTCCAACTGGCAGCAGTATTTCTGTTAGAGTGACCGATAACTCTCCCAAGTTTCCTGTGGATGATCCTGCAAAAAATCCGCCATTAATTGGAGCATGTGAACTGGTCAGTCAATCACATATGGTCGTGCCTGATTCTCTTGATCCGTTGCTCCTAAGTTTGGGTTTGAAGCAGTGTGTTGCGGGAGACCAAGTGAGTGTTACAGTTAATACCCAGGCTCTAACCCAGACCTTTATGTTTACTTACGATGGCAATTAAGGTATTGACCTTTGATCTTTCTCATCGGCCTACCCGGATCAGGAAAATCAACCGTCGGGCGTCACCTCGCCCGGCGTCTGTCGCTTCCTTTTTTTGACTCGGACCACGTAATCGAGCAGCGAATAGGCTGCTCAATCCGTGAGTTTTTCGAGCGAGAAGGGGAGGAGCATTTTCGTGACATAGAGCAAGCCGTGTTAGACGAGTTGACCCAGGGTGTGGCCTGTGTCTTGTCCACGGGTGGTGGTTCGGTGTTGCGCGCTGAAAACCGGGCCCGTCTGCACGACCGTGGGCAAGTGATTTACCTGCGGTCTTCACCCGAAGAGGTGTTTCGCCGCTTGCGCCACGATAAAAACCGGCCACTGCTGCAAGTGGCCGATCCGTTGCAGCGTTTGCGAGACCTCTACACGGTGCGCGATCCGTTGTACCGGGAAACGGCGCACTTCGTGATCGAAACGGGGCGCCCTTCGGTGGCTTCGTTGGTCAACATGATCGTGATGCAGCTGGAGTTGGCGGGGTTCGTGGCCCAACCTGCGCTCCCGGGCTCCTCTGATGTTTAGGTTCAACCGCTGAAAGCTGGCGCCACACCCGGTGTGCTTTGGGTGGGTTTTGATGGGCTTTCGGTGAATCTGCTGGGTGCCAGAGCTCGCTGGGTGTTTCGCAGGGCCTAAACTTCATGGCTATGAACACGCAGACCCCGCACCCCATCCAGACTCTCCCTCTTTTGACCCAACAGGTCAACATTGCGCTTGGCGATCGAAGCTACGGCATCTTGATCGGCTCCGAGCTGTTTGACTGTGACGCGAGCTACATCGGCTTGCCCGCTGCGGCGTGTGCGGTGATCGTGACGAACGAAACGGTGGCACCTCTGTATGCGCAACGCCTTGCATCGGCCCTCACACCCCGTTACCCGGCGGTTCACACGGTGGTGCTGCCTGATGGTGAGGTTTACAAAACCTGGGAATCGTTGAATCTGATTTTTGACGACTTGCTGGGCCAAGGTTGCGACCGCAAGACGGTGTTGTTTGCCCTGGGCGGTGGCGTGGTGGGCGACATGACCGGCTTTGCTGCTGCCAGCTACATGCGCGGTGTACCTTTTGTGCAGGTGCCCACCACCTTGTTGGCGCAGGTGGACTCGTCGGTGGGTGGCAAAACAGCCATCAACCACCCGCTGGGCAAGAACATGATTGGTGCGTTTTACCAGCCGCAGCGTGTGATTTGTGACCTGGACACGCTCAAGACCTTGCCGTTGCGAGAGTTGAGCGCGGGTTTGGCCGAGGTCATCAAATATGGTCCGATAGCGGACATGGCGTTTCTGGACTGGATTGAGGCCAACATGGATGCCTTGATGGCACGCGATCCACAGGCTTTGGCATACGCAGTGAAGCAAAGCTGCGAGATCAAGACGCATGTGGTGGGGCAAGACGAGCGTGAATCGGGGCTGCGTGCCATTCTGAATTTTGGCCATACCTTTGGCCATGCCATTGAGGCGGGCATGGGTTACGGGCAGTGGCTGCACGGCGAGGCGGTGGGTTGCGGAATGGTGATGGCCGCCCGCTTGTCGGAGTCGTTGGGTTTGGTGGATGCGGCTTTTGTGGCGCGCCTGACCTTGCTGATTCAACGGGCGGGTTTGCCCACCGTGGCGCCTGTGCTGGATGCGCAAGACAACGTAGGCCGCTATTTGGCGCTGATGCGTGTGGACAAAAAGTCCGAAGCGGGAGAGATCAAGTTTGTGTTGATTGATGGGCCGGGCCAGGCGGTGGTGCGCAGCGCACCAGACGGCGTGGTGGCGCGCGTGATTGAAGCCAGTTGCATCCCCGCATGACGCTACCCAGTGCCCCGGCTTCAGCGGGTTTGGCGGCTTACGCTTGCAACCCGGCGAAAAGCCGGGGGCGGCGTTATGCGGAGCCTGACGCCCCCACGCGCACCGCGTTTCAGCGCGACCGCGATCGGGTGATCCATTCCACCGCTTTTCGCCGTTTGGTCTACAAAACGCAGGTGTTCCTGAACCATGAGGGCGACCTGTTCCGCACCCGGCTGACCCATTCGCTGGAGGTGGCGCAACTGGGGCGCAGCATTGCCCGGTCGCTGCATTTGAACGAAGACCTGGTGGAAGCGGTGGCGCTGGCGCACGACCTGGGGCACACGCCGTTTGGCCATGCCGGACAGGACGCGCTGCATGCTTGCCTTAGGTCTTTGTCCACCACGGAGGGTCGGGACGAGCCTGAAGCCTGGGGCTTTGAGCACAACCTGCAGAGCCTGCGCGTGGTCGACGAACTGGAGGAGCGTTACCCGGCTTTCAATGGCTTGAATTTGAGTTTTGAAACCCGAGAAGGGATCTTGAAGCATTGCTCGCGGGCCAATGCTGTGCGTCTGGAAGCGCAAGAGCCTGGGGGTGTGGCACAGCGGTTTTTGCAAGGGGGGTCGCCTTCGCTGGAAGCCCAGCTGTGCAACCTGGCCGACGAGATTGCCTACAACGCCCACGACGTTGACGATGGTGTGCGTTCCGGCTTGTTGACGATGGACCAATTGGCCGAGGTTCCGCTGTTTGAACATTACCGATTGCAGGCCCTGAACGCACACCCCCGGCTGGTGGGGCGCCGGTTGTTGTTTGAATCCATACGCCTGATGCTGAGCGATCAGGTGTACGACGTGATCGACACCACCCGAGCGCTGATCAGCGCCGCAGGTGTGCAGAGCTTGGCCGAGGTGCGCAGCGGCCCTGGGTTGGTGGCATTTTCACCGGACATGCGCGCGCGATCGCAGGTGTTGAAAACGTTTTTACTGCGCAATCTGTACCGGCACCCGCAGGTGGTGGAGACCACCGACCGTGCGCGTCGGGTGGTGACCGATCTGTTTGATCTGTATTTGCATGCCCCTAATGAGTTGCCCGAGGCCCATGGACGCAGCCAGCACCCTGCGCGTGCGGTGGCCGACTACATTGCGGGCATGACTGACCGCTTTGCCATCCGTGAGCACCAGCGGCTGTGCGGGACCGTGTTGTTTCCGTGAGCGGGTTCGACAAATCGCAACATCAGGCCGCTGCCGAGGCGCGCCGCTTGGCTGCGCTGGTGGTTGCGGTGGGTGTGACTTGCGCCTTGCACGTGGGCAAATTGCCTGTGGCTATTCCGGTGCTGCGTGAATCGTTGGGTTTGACGCTGTTGCAGGCGGGTTTTTTGCTGTCGCTGGTGCAACTGGCGGGCATGACCCTGGGCTTGATGGTGGGCTTGATGGCCGATAGGCTGGGCACGCGGCGGGTGATGTTGGCGGGCCTGGTGTTGCTGGCACTGGGCAGCGCGCTGGGTGCGTTGGCGCCCAGCGTTAACAGCTTGCTGATGTCCCGTGTGGTGGAGGGCATGGGCTTTTTGATGGCTGTCTTGCCTGCGCCTGGTTTGTTGCGCCAGCGGGTGGCGCACCCGCCCACCTTGGCCCGCGCTTTGGGCTGGTGGGGCGCTTACATGCCATTGGGCACCGCCTTGGCTTTGCTTTTGGGTGCACCGTTGATTCAGTGGCTGGGGTGGCGTTGGGTTTGGCTGACGTTGGCTGGGGTTTCTTTGATGGCTGCGGCAGCGCTGTGGCGTTGGGTGCCTGTGGCGGTGTCTGTGGGTCCACCTGCGGGCCAAGCGCCAGCGCGGTTGTGGCCACGGCTGGTGCGTACCCTCAGTACACCTGGTCCTTGGTTGGTGGCGGTGGCGTTCTTTTTGTATTCAGGGCAGTGGCTGGCGGTGGTTGGTTTTTTGCCCACCATTTACAGCCAAGCGGGCTACAGCGGCGCGGCGGTGGGTGTGCTGAGCGCGTTGGCGGCGGGTATCAACATGGCAGGCAACATTGGTGCAGGGCGCTTGTTTGCACGCGGTGTGCCGCCCGGACAGATCTTGTCGGTGGCTTATGGTGCCATGGCCCTGGGGGCGTGGGTGGCGTTTTCGGCGCATGGGTCGCCCGTGTGGCAGTACGTGGCCGTGCTGGTTTTCTCGGGTGTCGGCGGCTTGATTCCAGGCACCTTGTTTGGTCTCGCGGTGGTGCTGGCGCCCAGTGAAGATACCGTGTCCACCACCGTGGGTTGGATGCAGCAGTTGTCTGCGTTGGGACAGTTTTTGGGCCCACCGTTGGTGGCCTGGCTGGCCATGCAAGTGGGCGGCTGGCACTGGACATGGCTGGCTACGGGGGCCTGTTCGCTGCTCGGCATGGTGGCTGCTTGGCGCCTTCAGCTTGCGTGGCAAGGGCGCGTGCCTGTCGGTGCGGGTTCTACCCGGTAAACTTTCAGTTACAGCATTTGCGCGGGTCGCAGTGCGTTTTCCGTTTCAGATAGGGGTTGCATATGAATTTTCTGAATCAGCTCAAGCAACAGGCGCAGACGCTGCAAACGCGGCAAGGCGATGATCTTCAGCAACTGGACGCCAACACACAAGCCACCGAGGCCGCTTGCAAGACGGTATGGCACTACTTCATGGAACTGCCACGCCAGCTCAATGTGATTGAGCCCGCAGCGGTCAGCCTCAGTTTGGACGGTAAAACGGCTTGGCCACCCATGAAGCAGACCGACTTTCGGTTTGATGCGCGAAAGAAAACCCTGCGGGGCAAAGAAGTGTTTGAGTATTTGGCCCTGGGTTGGCAATTGGAGCCGCAGCAACCCGGTGCAGCGTTGGCGACAGGCTTGCCCAAGGGGCGTGTGAGCGTTAACTTCCCGCCCGACTTGGAGCGGGTTGAGTTGCGTCTGAGGGTTGGGCAGGTGCGGCACGACCGCCGCGAGTTGCGCCATCCCGACACCAACCGCTTGCAGTCCATCGTGTTCGAGCACGACTTGGTGGCGCGTGCCAGCGTGCGGGTGACGCCGGACCATGACAAAGGCTGTTTTGAAGTTCGCCTGGCCGCAGTTAACGGGCTGGAGATTGTGAATACGCGCTACACCGTGGCCCAGCTCAACACGGCGGCTCTGGACGAGTTGGCCAAACTCATTGTGGGTCAGCCCAGCCGTTTTCTCTGAAGCCGCCGCCGCGCGGGGCAGATAATGGGGGCCAGATCAACCATCCGCTGAGCCCCGCGTTCATGGCCCGCCTTCCCCGACTCACCGTTCCCGGCTACCCGCACCACGTGATTCAGCGCGGCAACAACCGCCAAGCCGTTGTGCTGAGCAACGCCGACCGCGAAACCCTGCTCGGTTTGGTGACCGAAAACGCCCTCAAACACCGCGTGGCCCTGCACGCTTATGTGTTGATGGACAACCATTTTCACCTCTTGCTGACACCTGAAACCGAAGACGGTGTGCCCAAAATGATGCAGGCGCTGGGGCGGCGCTATGTGCGCTATTTCAACGACACCCACCACCGCAGCGGCACGCTGTGGGAGGGGCGCTACAAATCCACCGTTGTGCAGTCCGAGGCGTACCTGTTGGCCTGCATGGCCTACATTGACCTGAACCCGGTGCGCGCGGGCATGGTGGCGCAGGCGGCTGATTTTTTGTGGTCCAGTCATCGGCACTACATTGGCTCGGCGCAAGACCGGCGCATCACACCGCATGCGCTGTATTGGGGCTTGGGCAACACGCCTTTTGCCCGCGAAGCGGCATACGCCGAAATGGTGCGTAACGGCTTGGCCGGGCCGCAACAAGCCCGCATCACGGGCGCCACGCTGCACGGCTGGGCGCTGGGTGATGCCGATTTTGTAGAAAAACTGCAAAACCGCACCGACCGCCGTGTTACCGAATCTCGACCCGGGCGGCCTGTTTCAAGGCCAACCCGACCCGTCGCCGTGTAAAAAACACATACATTTCAAATACTTTGCGCCCATTTTCAATATGTCCCCGTTTAAATAATGAACGCTTTTTTGTGAAAATAATTGGAATCTGACCCCTATTATTTTGCTTGGCATTTTTGTTGCATTGCACTATGCTCAGCAACCCGCGAATTTTGTTTTCACGTCTTAGAACCGAAAAGGAAGCGCCATGACCACGGCAGCCGAACAGCAGCAACTCCAGCAACAGGGTCTGTACGACCCGGCCAACGAGCACGACGCCTGCGGCGTGGGCTTTGTGGCGCACATCAAGGGCCACAAAAGCCACGCCATCGTTCAGCAAGGTCTGAAGATTCTGGAAAACCTGGACCACCGGGGTGCCGTGGGCGCAGACAAGCTCATGGGCGACGGCGCTGGTTTGCTGATCCAGTTGCCCGATGCGCTGTACCGCGAAGAAATGGCTGCGCAAGGGGTCGCGCTGCCCCCCGCCGGCGAATACGGCGTGGGCATGATCTTCATGCCCAAAGAGCACGCTAGCCGCCTGGCTTGCGAGCAGGAAATGGAGCGCGCCGTGGCCGCCGAAGGCCAAGTGTTGTTGGGCTGGCGCGATGTGCCAGTCAATGCCGATATGCCCATGTCGCCGTCTGTGCGCGTGAAAGAGCCGGTTATTCGCCAGGTGTTCATTGGCCGTGGCAACGACGTGATCGTGCAAGACGCGCTGGAGCGCAAGCTCTATGTGATCCGCAAGACGTGCAGCGGCAACATCCAGCGCCTCAAGCTCACGCACAGCAAAGAGTATTACGTGGTCAGTATGAGCAGCCGCACCGTGGTTTATAAGGGCCTGCTGCTGGCCGACCAAGTGGGCACCTATTTCAAAGATTTGCAGGACGAGCGTTGTGTGTCGGCCCTGGGCTTGGTACACCAGCGTTTTTCCACCAACACCTTCCCCGAGTGGCCGCTGGCCCACCC
>JAUXXN010000305.1 GCA_030684755.1 Hydrogenophaga sp. | reverse complement strand
AATACGCCCAGATCATCAACGACCAAAGCAAGCGCCACATGACGCTGCGCGGTCTGTTCGAATTCAAGATCGATCCGAGCAAAGCCATATCCATCGACGAAGTGGAGCCGGCCAAAGAGATCGTCAAGCGCTTCGCCACCGGCGCGATGTCGCTGGGTTCCATCTCCACCGAGGCGCACGCCACGCTGGCTGTGGCCATGAACCGCATTGGCGGCAAGAGCAACACCGGTGAAGGCGGCGAAGACGCGCTGCGCTACCGCAACGAGCTCAAGGGCATCCCGATCAAGCAGGGCCAGACCATGTCTGATTTGCTGGGTAAGGACGTGTTTGAGGTGGACTACACGCTGCAAGACGGCGACTCGATGCGTTCGAAGATCAAGCAGGTGGCCTCGGGCCGTTTCGGTGTCACCGCCGAATACTTGAACAGCGCCGACCAGATCCAGATCAAGATGGCGCAGGGTGCCAAGCCCGGCGAGGGCGGCCAACTCCCCGGTGGCAAGGTGAGCGACTACATCGGCAAGCTGCGCCACAGCGTGCCGGGCGTGGGCCTCATTTCCCCACCGCCGCACCACGACATCTACTCCATTGAAGACCTGGCGCAGCTGATCCACGACCTGAAAAACGTGGCGCCGCACAGCGACATCAGTGTGAAGCTGGTGTCTGAAATTGGCGTGGGTACCATCGCCGCAGGCGTGGCCAAGTGCAAGGCCGACCACGTGGTCATCGCCGGTCACGACGGCGGCACGGGCGCATCGCCCTGGTCGTCCATCAAGCACGCAGGCAGCCCATGGGAAATTGGCCTGGCCGAAACCCAGCAGACGCTGGTGCTCAACCGCCTGCGCAGCCGCATCCGCGTGCAGGCCGACGGCCAGATGAAAACCGGCCGCGACGTGGTGATTGGTGCCCTGCTGGGTGCCGACGAGTTCGGTTTTGCCACCGCACCGCTGGTGGTCGAGGGCTGCATCATGATGCGCAAGTGCCACCTGAACACCTGCCCGGTGGGCGTGGCCACGCAAGACCCGGCACTGCGCAAGAAATTCAGCGGCAAGCCCGAGCACGTCGTCAACTACTTCTTCTTCATCGCCGAAGAAGCGCGCCAGATCATGGCGCAGCTGGGTATTCGCAAGTTTGACGACCTGATTGGCCGCGCCGACCTGCTGGACACCAAGCAAGGCATTGAGCACTGGAAGGCGCGCGGCCTGGACTTCAGCCGCCTGCTCGCGATGCCCGCTGTGCCGGCCGACGTGCCGCGTTTCCACACCCAAACACAAGAACATGGCTTGGAGAAGTCGCTCGACAACATCCTGATCGCCAAATCGCGTCCCGCGATCGACAAGGGCGAGCGGGTGCAGTTCATCGAGGTGGCGCGCAACGTCAACCGCTCGGTGGGCGCCATGCTTTCGGGTGCGGTCACCCAAGTGCACCCCGAAGGCCTGCCCGACGACACCATCCGAATCCAGCTCGAAGGTACAGGCGGGCAGTCGTTTGGTGCCTTCCTCACGCGCGGCATCACGCTGTACCTGATTGGTGACGCCAACGACTACACCGGCAAAGGCCTCTCGGGCGGGCGGGTGGTGGTGCGCCCCAGCATCGATTTCCGGGGCGAAGCATCGCGAAACATCATCGTGGGCAACACCGTCATGTACGGCGCCACCACGGGTGAAGCTTTCTTCAGCGGCGTGGCCGGCGAGCGCTTTGCGGTGCGCCTGTCTGGTGCCACTGCCGTAGTGGAAGGCACAGGCGACCACGGTTGTGAATACATGACCGGTGGCACCGTGGCCGTGCTGGGCAAGACCGGGCGCAACTTTGCCGCTGGCATGAGCGGCGGTGTGGCTTACGTCTATGACGAAGACGGCCAGTTTGCCAAGCGCTGCAACACCGCCATGGTCAGCATGGACAAGGTGCTGAGTGCCACCGAGCAGGAAGCCACCATGGACCGCGCCATCTGGCACCGCGACCAGACCGACGAAGCGCAGTTGAAGAAGCTGCTGGAAGACCACAACCGCTGGACCGGCAGCAAGCGCGCCCGTGAGCTGCTGGACACCTGGGCCGAGTCGCGCGGCAAATTCGTGAAGGTCTTCCCCAACGAATACAAACGCGCTTTGGGCGAAATCAACGCCCGCAAATCAGCCGCTGCGGCCACCACCAAAGCACAGGACACGGCCAAGCAGGTTTCTGTTGCCGCCAAGTAAGCCTGGAACGCACGCACACGAAGGACACACATCATGGGAAAAGTCACTGGTTTCATGGAATTCGAGCGCCTGGAAGAGGGCTACAAGCCCGTTCCTGAGCGCCTGAAGCACTACAAAGAGTTTGTGGTGGGCCTCACCGCCGACCAGGCCAAGGTGCAGGCAGCGCGCTGCATGGACTGCGGCACGCCGTTTTGCAACAGCGGTTGTCCGGTCAACAACATCATTCCGGACTTCAACGACCTCGTGTTCACGGGCGACTGGAAGAACGCCATCACGGTGCTTCACAGCACCAACAACTTCCCCGAGTTCACGGGTCGCATCTGCCCCGCGCCCTGCGAGGCGGCTTGCACCCTGAACGTGAACGACGCCGCCGTGGGCATCAAGTCCATCGAGCACGCCATCATCGACCGTGCCTGGGCAGAGGGCTGGGTGGTGCCGCAGGTGCCCAAGCACAAGACCGGCAAAAAAGTGGCCGTGGTGGGCTCCGGCCCCGCCGGCATGGCGGCTGCCCAACAGCTGGCGCGCGTGGGCCACGACGTGACCTTGTTCGAAAAGAACGACCGCGTGGGTGGTTTGCTGCGCTACGGCATTCCCGACTTCAAGATGGAGAAAAGCCACATTGACCGGCGCGTGGCGCAGATGCAGGCCGAAGGCGTGGTGTTCCGCACCGGCGTCATGGTCGGTGAGCTGCCCAAAGACAGCAAGGTCACCAACTGGGCCAAGGAAACCATCAGCCCCGAACAGCTGCAGCAAGACTTTGACGCCGTCCTGCTCACCGGCGGTTCCGAGCAGAGCCGCGACTTGCCGGTACCGGGTCGCGACCTGGACGGCATCCACTTCGCCATGGAATTTTTGCCGCAGCAAAACAAGGTCAACGCGGGCGACAAGCTCAAAGGCCAGTTGCGCGCCGATGGCAAGCACGTGATCGTGATCGGCGGTGGCGATACCGGCTCCGATTGCGTGGGCACCAGCAACCGCCACGGCGCGGTCAGCGTGACCCAGTTCGAGGTGATGCCGCAGCCGCCCGAAGAAGAGAACAAGCCGCTGGTGTGGCCCTACTGGCCGCTCAAGTTGCGCACCAGCTCGAGTCACGAAGAGGGCTGCACCCGCGAATTCGCGGTGTCCACCAAGGCCTTCAAAGGCGAAAAGGGCAAGGTCACCGGCCTCACCACCGTGCATGTGGAGATGAAAGACGGCAAGCTGGTTGAAATTGCCGGCACCGAAAAGGAATACAAGGCCGACCTGGTGCTGCTGGCCATGGGCTTCGTGAACCCGGTGCCCACCGTGCTCGACGCGTTCGGCGTGGACAAAGATGGCCGCGGCAACGCCAAAGCCACCACCGATTTCACCGGCGGCTACGCCACCAATGTGCCCAAGGTGTTTGCGGCTGGTGACATGCGCCGCGGTCAATCGCTGGTGGTCTGGGCCATCCGCGAGGGCCGCCAGGCCGCACGCTCGGTGGACGAGTTCCTGATGGGTTTTTCAGACCTGCCACGATGAGCGGTCGAGACCGAAGCCGTTCAAGGGCGCCTTGATGCTGGCCGAAAACCCGCCTCGCCGGATTCTCATGGGTTCATCGGGGTTGGCGCGCCGCCGCGTTGCCCGTACATGCAGGCGTGCGACAATTCGGGTTTTCCCCGGCCACAGGCCCCATGAACGAAGCTCCATTCATTGAAATTGACCGCGTTACGTTCGGCTACGACAGTCGGCGCACCATCCTCAGCGACCTGTCGTTGAGCTTTGCGCGTGGCAAGGTCACCGCCGTGCTGGGCGGCTCCGGTTGCGGCAAGACCACGCTGCTGCGCTTGATTGGTGGCGTACACGCGCCCAACAACGGGCGCGTGGTGTTCGACGGCGAGGTCATCGACACCCGCAACAAAGCCCAGTTGTTCCGCTTGCGCCGCCGCCTGGGCATGCTGTTTCAGTTTGGCGCGTTGTTCACCGACCTGTCGGTGTTTGACAACGTGGCGTTTCCCTTGCGCGAAATGACAGATCTTCCCGAGTCGCTCATTCGCGACATCGTGCTGATGAAGCTCAACGCTGTGGGCCTGCGCGGTGCGGCGGGTTTGCGTATCAGCGAAGTCTCGGGCGGCATGGCGCGGCGCATTGCGCTGGCCCGGGCCATTGCGCTCGACCCCGAACTCATCATGTACGACGAACCCTTCGCCGGGCTCGACCTGGTT
>JAUXXN010000300.1 GCA_030684755.1 Hydrogenophaga sp. | reverse complement strand
GGTTTCTTCAGAAGGCTTGACGATCACGGTGTTGCCGCAGGCCAGGGCCGGGCCGACCTTCCAGGTCATCAGCAACAGCGGCAGGTTCCAGGGGCAGATCACGCCGACCACACCCAGCGGCGAGCGCAGGGCGTAGCTCACGGCGGTGCCGCCGTCGGGCGTGGTCATTTGAAAGCTCTCGGTCGGCACGTTTTTCACGATGTCGGCGAACACCTTGAAATTGGCCGCACCGCGCGGTATGTCGATGTGGCTGGCCAGCGAGCGCGGCTTGCCGGTGTCGGCGATTTCGGCGGCCAGAAAGTCGTCGAAACGGCGGTTGATCTCGTCGGCCACGGCGTGCAGCAGCTCGGTGCGTTTGACCACACTCATGCGGCCCCAGTCGCCTTTGAGCGCCATGTGTGCGGCGGCCACAGCGGCGTCCACCTCGGCCTGCCCGGCTTCATGGACCATGCCGATCACGGCGTTGGTGGCCGGGTTGCGGTTCTCGAAGGTCTTGGCGGTGGCAACAAATTCGCCGTTGATGAAGTTGTGGAACTGTTTCATGGGAGCGGTGCGGAAGTTGGAAAAAGGTTGATGGCTGTGATCGCTCTGGTGTTGTCACAGGCCCAGGGCTTGCAGACCGGCGCGGGCGCAGGCTTCGTCTTGCTCAGCCGAGCCGCCAGACACGCCGATGCCACCCAGGCGCACGCCGTTGGACACGATGGGCAAGCCGCCGCCGAACACCACCAGACGCGGGCGCAAAGGCAGACCCAGGCGCAAGGCTTCGTCGCTCGCCAAAATTTCGGGCCACTGGCTGGTGGGGAAACCGAAACTGGCCGCTGTGTAGGCCTTGTCGATCGCGATGTCGATGGAGTGCAGAAACGCATGGGGCATGCGCAAGAAGGCGGCGAGCGTGCCCGAGGCATCGGTGACGGCCACGTTGATGCGTATGCCCAATGCCTCTGCGTGCGCAATCGCAGCCTGGCACGCCAGCGAGGCCGCTGGTGCCGTGATCACGGAAGAAGGTACAGAGAGTGCGAGTGTCATCGGAAGAATTGGTGAGAGAGCGTTGATGTCCATCCAAGATCACGGCGGCACCGGCTTTGCCGGGCCGCACGTGATGCCCCCTTGAGGGGGTGACGCGCCGCAGGCGCGGCGCGGGGGTGGTCAGATCTTCCCGACGAGTTCCAGCGAAGGAGC
>JAUXXN010000290.1 GCA_030684755.1 Hydrogenophaga sp. | reverse complement strand
GGATGCTGACAGACTTGTCCCAGACGGGCCAAGGTATCCACCCCCGGCCCCGCCTGCGCATGGGCGGCCAGCTCTTCCAAGAGACAACCCAGCGCCCGCACTTCCAGCGCCTGCAAAGCGCGGCACAAGCCGGGTTGGTCGGCGGGCAGGCGGGTGGCGGCGCCGAAGTCGCTCAACATGGCGTCGCCATTGGCCGGGTTGCACAAAATATTGTGGGCATACAGGTCGCCGTGCAGCACGCCGCAGCGGTGCAGGTGAGCCACCGCTTGGGCCACGGTCTTGGCCAGGCGCAGCGCCACGGGCGCGTCCAGATGCCAACCGCTGGGGTACACGTCGCGGGTACAACTGTCGAGGCTGGGCGGGCCAGCCAAGTTGCTCAGGCTGGGCGGAAGCAGCGGCAGCAGCAGCCCGCTGGTGCCTTGCGGGTGGTCGCACAGTTCGGCGCTGGGCGTACACAGCGCTGGGTGCTGGCCGGCGGCTAGGCAAGCGGCGCGTTCGTGTTCGGGCAAACCGTCGCTGGTGACTGCGCCTTTGAACAGCTTGAGCGCCAGCGCCTCGGCGGTGGCGCCATGTTGCCGCTGCGCGCGGTAGATGTGGCCCGAGGCACCCTCACCCAACAGCGCTTCCAGCTGCAGTTGCTTCCAGGGCACCGCCGCCAGCGGGGGCAGCGGGGGCAACGCCCAGCCCAGCGGGTTGCCCGCCAGCGCCAGCCAGGCTAGGCGCGGCAGCTCGGTCAGACAGCCGGGCAACTCCGGCAGTTGGTTGGCCGCCAGTCGCACCAGCTCCAGCCGCTGCGCACCGGCCAAGCTGGGCGGCAGGCTGTGCAGCCGGTTACCCGCCAGCATGAGTTTTTGCAGCGCGGGGCGCTCGCCCAGCGCGGCGGGCAGTTGGGCAATGGCGTTGTCGGTCAGTACCAGCCAGCGCAACGCGGGTGGCAGCGCGCTGGCTGGCACGTGTGCAATGCGGTTGGCCTTGAAACCCACCACCTGCAAAGCCGGGCAGTTGCCCAACACCTCGGGCAGGTAGGTGAAGGCGTTGTCGGAACAGAAAACGATTTTCAGCCGGTGTAAACGGCCCAAGTCGGGCGGCAGGCTACAAAGCCGGTTGCCGCTGAGGTTGAGCACCTCCAGCGTGTCGGCCAGGTCAAAAACTTCCGGGGGCAGTTCGGTCAGGTTGGCACTCAAATCGAGCCGACGGATACCGGCCAAGGCGCCGCTGCGCAGTTGTTCAAGGGTGTGCATACAAGGGTGGGGAATTGTCAAAGCCCCCGATAATGCCGCCCCATGAACGAAACCCTTTCTCTTTTTCCTTTGGGCTGGCAGCACTACCTGCTGGGCGGTGTTTTTATTGGTGCTGGTGTGGCGCTGTTGTTTGTGTACACCGGGCTGGTGGGGGGCATGAGCACCGTGTTTTCCAGCACTTGGTCGTTTGTGCTGCGACAACCGTTTTTTCAGCAACCGCGCTTGACCGAAAGCCGCGTCTGGCGGCTGGTTTACGCCTTGGGGCTGGTGCTGGGCGCAGGGGTGTGGTGGCTCCTGTTGTCTGACGGCACGCCGCTGACCACCGAGGTGCCAGTGGCCTTGCTGCTGGTGGGCGGTTTTCTCGTGGGCTATGGCGCACGGCTGGGCAACGGCTGCACGTCGGGCCACGGCATTTGCGGGCTGGGTTCGCTGAGCTGGCCCTCGCTGCTGGCGGTGCTCACCTTCATGGCCACGGCCTTCATCACGGCCAACTTGGTGGCATGGTGGCTGGCATGAGCACACCGCAAATGACCCCCGGAAAATTGTTGGCTGTGTTGGCCGCCGGTGCTTTGTTTGGCTTTGGCCTGGCGCTGTCCACCATGGTGCAGCCCGAAGTGGTGCTGAGCTTTCTGCGCTTTGAAGACTTCGGCCTGATGCTGGTGATGGGCGGCGCTGTGTTGGTGACGCTGCTGGCCTACAAGCTGGC
This sequence comes from Hydrogenophaga sp., assembly GCA_030684755.1. Classification (GTDB taxonomy): domain Bacteria; phylum Pseudomonadota; class Gammaproteobacteria; order Burkholderiales; family Burkholderiaceae_C; genus Hydrogenophaga. The sequence continues at coordinate 2,273 of JAUXXN010000290.1, read as the reverse complement.
GCCACGCATGCTGGGACGGCCTTTGCTGGGTGACCGTTTTCACAAGCACGTGAGCCACTGGAACCGCGACACCCTGACCGGCGCGGCGCTGTTTGGCGTGGGCTGGGGTTTGTGCGGCGTGTGTCCCGGCCCCGCCATTGCCGGCCTGGGCACGGGCAACTGGAGCCTGCTGTGGGCACTGTTCGGCATTGTGCTGGGCGCGCTGGTGCAAGGCCTGCGGGCCAAAACCTGACGCGGCAGCCATGAGCCAACTGCCCTTCAGCCCCGCCGCCGAGCGCAACAAAGCGCCCATTCTGGAGCGGTTGCAGGCGCTCTTGCCTGCGCAAGGTACCGCGCTGGAAATCGCCTCCGGCACCGGGCAACACGCCGAGTGGTTTGCCGCCGGTCTGCCCGGCTGGCGCTGGCAACCCACCGACTTTGAAGCGCAAGCCCTGCCCGCCATTGATGCTCGCGTGGCCGAAGCTGCCCTGACCCGGGTGGCGCCAGCGCGGCGGCTGGATGTGCTGGCGCCGCAATGGCCCGCCGAAGGGGCCGCGTTTCACACGCCGTTTGACTTGGTTTACTGCGCCAACATGCTGCACATTGCGCCCTGGGCCACCTGCGCCGCCCTGATGCAAGGCGCCGTGCGCCACTTGGCGCCAGGCGGTGTGCTCATCACCTACGGCCCCTACCTGGAGCAAGGCGTGCCCACCTCGGCGGGCAACCTGGCGTTTGACGCCAGCCTGCGCGCCCAAAACCCCGACTGGGGGATTCGTTCGCTGGCCGATGTAACCGCGCAGGCACAGCGGACAGGTTTGGGCCTGCTGCAGCGGCACGCCATGCCGTCCAACAACTTGCTGCTGGTGTGGGGCCGCCAGCCCTGAACACGTCCTTGAAGGCGTGAAGCCCGGAACCACCTGTGGGGAACCATTGGCCCTGCCAAAGGCTCAGCCGTTCAACTTCATAAGCCCCGTACATACATGTTCAAAACCCTGAAAGACCTGCTGGACACCCTGACAGCCAACCTCACTGCGAGCGTAGGCGCGCAGCCCGCAGCCTCGCAGGAACACACGCTGCAACTCGCCACCGCCGTGCTGCTGGTGGAGGTGATGCGCGCCGACCCCAGTCTGGACGAGGCCGAGCGCGACACCGTCCTGCTGGCGCTGCGCGGCAAATTTGCGCTGGCCGACGACGAGTTGGAGCGCCTGCTGGAGCTGGCCCATGAAACAGCGCGCACCGCTTACGACTACCAGCGCTTCACCGGCCTGCTGAACGAGCGCTTCACCCAAGCCCAAAAAATCCGGGTGGTGGAAGCCATGTGGCAAGTGGCCTATGCCGACGAACATATCCATGCCAACGAGCACCATGTGATCAGCAAGGTGGCAGGGCTGCTGCACGTCACGCACGGGGAATACATCGGCGCCAAGCTGCGCGCGCAAGAAGCCGCGCAAGCGCAAGGCTGAAGGCGAAGCTTCACAACTCGCTACCCAGCTTTGCACAAGCTGGCGCGGGGCTTTACCGGCGCGACACACAGGCCCTACACCATGCAGGTTCACCACCAGGAGAACCTCCATGTCATCCAGAAACCTTGTTGTTTACGCCATCGCCGCTGCCACGCTGGGCATCAGCTCCTTGTCGTTTGCCCAGGGCAACAGCCCACCAGGTCAGCGCGAAGAGCCGCTTCGAGTGCAACGATACGATGACCGCCGAGATGACCGCCGGGACGCCCGCGACCACCGACAGGACGACCGACACAGCGCACGAAACCACCGACAGGACGACCGCCGCGACTTCCGCAATCCGCGCAACGACCGCCATTTCCATGCGCGTGGCCCGGCGTTCAAACGCGGCGCCTACATTCCCCGCGAATACCGCAACCGACAGTACGTCGTGGTGAACCACCGCACCCACCGCCTGAGCGCCCCGCCCCGCGGCCACCAGTGGGTGCAGGTGGGCGCCGACTATGTGTTGATTGCCGTGGCCACCGGCCTGATTGCGCACATCGTGCTGAATTACTGAGCAGCGAATACGGAATAGCCAGCCCGGTGCGCCCGTCCGTGGGGCGCACCGGGCTTCTCTGCGATGATATTGCCCGTCCACCGTCAACGAGCTCAACTCCATGAACATCATCCGACACACCATCCTTCCCCTGGTCGTAGTCATGGCCTTGGGGCTTGCCGCCTGCTCCAAACAAGAGAGCAACCCAGCGGCAACCACGTCAGCGGCGACGGCCATTGCGCCCGCGCAAGCCTACGAGGCGGTGGCGGCGCAGGCCAAAGGTTTTACGGTAGGGG
>JAUXXN010000279.1 GCA_030684755.1 Hydrogenophaga sp. | reverse complement strand
GCCCAGGCGGTCCGGGTGGTACTGCTGCAACAGCGATCGGCGTGCCCGCTCCACCTGGTCCCATGGGGTGTTCGGCGCCACACCCAGCACGGCCCAAGCGTCTTGCGGCTCTGTGTGGGGTTCGCTCACCGCTTCCTTGCGGTCGTCACTGTCTTCGTCTGTGGCGGTATCGGCCAGCGCTTGCACCAAGCACACCAGGCCTTGCCAGTGCACCGCGTATTCGGTGCGGCAACTGGGGCAGCGGATTTCGCTGGGCTCGGGCAGGTGCGGAATGCGCAAGCGCTTCTGGCAGCGGGCACAACACAAAATGCCGGACGCGGGTGCCGCATCGGGCTGGGCTGTGGCCTCGGGTTCGGCCTCGGGTTCTGGCTGCGCCACAGTTTCACGCGCCACGGCAGCGCGCAACTGCTCTGTTTTTGAATATGGCCGACTGTTCAGTTCGGTGCGCAGCAGCGCCACCACGGCGGGTTTGTTGGCGTGTTCGCGGTGCAGTTCGGCCAGTTCGTCAATGGTCAGGGCTTGCAAGGGCCGCGCCCGGTTGGGCGGCGGCAGCAAAACCCAGTCGGCAGGCTCGGTGCGGGCCATTTGGCGGGCGTGCAGCAGGTCTTCGGCGGTGAGTTCGGCGCAATCCAGCACGTCAGCCGACGACAACAGACCCGCCAGCACTTGAATGGTGAGTGGTGGCAAACTGAGCAAGGCCGCACAACCTTGGATCACATCGTCGTCCAGCGACTCGATGGCGCGAAAACCAATGCGCAACTGGCTCAGGCTCCAGTAGCTCACGCCCAGGGCCGCAGCCAATTCGCTCTGCGTGAGTTCGCGCTCAGCGGCGTACTGCATCAAAGCCGCTGTGAGCAAGCCACCCGGTCGGGACGATTCGGCCACATCCAAGCGGCCACTCCAGGCCTCGGGTGTCCATGTCACCGGTTTTTTTCGAAAAGCCGATGCGGTGTCGCGGGTGGTGGTCGATGGCATGGCAAGGCGGTTCGGGTGGGCGGGTCAGAAAAAACGGTTCGGCCATGGTACCCGGGAAAACCCTTGATTTTGCGCATCTGAGTGGTGCCTGTGATGCAAAACGGCCACAAACCGCTTGGCCCAAATTCAAGTCGAATAAGCTTGCTTGCTGAACCGACACCCGATTTCACTGCACACCATGAAAAAAATTCTCATCCTCAATGGACCCAACCTCAATCTGCTGGGCACCCGAGAACCTGCGCAATACGGCCACACCACACTGGCCGATGTGGAAGCTTTCTGCACCGCGCACGGCGAACAACTGGGCTACAGCGTGGAGTGCTTCCAAAGCAACTGGGAAGGCGCGCTGCTCGACAAAATCCACGAATTCGGGCGTCTGTACGCACAAGGTGAGGTGCTGGGTGTGGTGTTCAACCCAGGCGCGTTCACCCACACCTCCATTGCGCTGCACGACGCGATCAAAGGCGTGGATCCGTTGCCCGTGATTGAGTGCCACGTGTCCAACGTGCATGCGCGCGAAGCCTTCCGCCACCACTCCTGGGTGTCGCCAGCAGCGGCGGGCATTGTGGTGGGTTTCGGGGTGGACGGCTACCTGATTGCCATGGATGGCCTGGTGCGCAAATACGTGAACTCGGCAGCCACCCAGAAACCCTGAGCCCCTCAGCGCTGGATCACTTGTAAAACACCTCGACCTTGCCCTTGAGCTTCATCAGCAGGGGCTGACCTTTGCGGTCCACCGTCTTGCCCGCAGGCACCTTCACCCAGCCTTCGCTGATGCAGTATTCGGCCACATCGAAGCGCTCGCGGTCGTTCAGGCGGATGCCGATGTCGTGCTCAAACACGGCAGCCACATGGTGTGGGCTGCGCGGGTCGATGGACAGGCGGTCGGGGAGCGCTGGGGCTGAGGCTGGAGTTGGGGTGGCTTCGGTCATGGGCGTGTTTTTAGTGGAGGGGAAGAAAGCGCGATTTTTCTGGATGGGGTTGGGCCGGTAGGCAGGCTGGCAGCGTCAGCCACCCAGACCCGCAAACACGTTTTGCACGTCTTCGTTGGCGTCCAGCGCGGCCAGAAAGCTTTCCACCTCGTCCAACTGCTCGGGGCTCAGGCTGCTCGGGTCGATCGGGTTTTTGGGCTTGTAGCCCAGCTTGGCCGACAACACGGTGAAACCCTGCGCCGGCAGCGCGCGGCTGACCAGGTCGAGGTCGGTCGGGTCGGTGGTGAACACGGTCACGCCGTCTTCATCGCCCATATCAACGTCTTGTGCACCGGCTTCAATGGCGGCCATTTCCGGGTCGGCGCCGGGTTTGGCGGGTTCGGCCTCGATGATGCCGACGTGGTCAAAGTCCCACGACACCGAGCCGCTGGTGCCCTGCTGGCCCTTGCGGAACAGCACCCGCATGTCCGAGGCCGCGCGGTTCACGTTGTCGGTCAGGCACTCGATCATGACCGGCACGCGGTGCGGTGCAAAACCTTCGTAGATGACGTGTTCAAAATGCACAGCCTCGCCGGTGAGCCCTGCCCCTTTCTTGATGGCGCGGTCCAGCGTTTCTTTGGGCATGGACACCTTGCGGGCCTGTTCGACCACCAGGCGCAAGCGCGAATTGGCGGCTGGGTCGGCGCCGTGGCGGGCGGCAATCATGATGTCTTTGGCCAGCTTGCCAAACAGCCGCCCTTTGGCGTTGGCCGCCAGATCTTTGTGTTTTGCTTTCCACTGCGCGCCCATGGGTGTTCCTTGTGTTGTGGCCGACCAAAGCCCATGAGTTTAGTAGACCCGACCAAGCAAGCGGCGCGCGCCCAAGCCTGCGGGCTCTTCCCAGGAGCCTGTCGGACGGGGAAATTACCGGCTGCAACCGCTCAAAGCCATTTGCAGCATGTCCACCAAGGCGCGCGTTTTGGGCGGCATGAGCTTGCGCCCGGGGTACACCGCCCAGGCGGTGCTGCTGGGCAGTTGCCAGTCGGGCAACACGCGCCGCAAAGCGCCCTCGCGCACAGCCGACTGCACAAATCCGTCGGGCAAGGCGGCTATGCCGGCACCGGCGCGGGCCAAGCGCATCAGCATCTCGGGCGAGTTCGCGCTCAGGCGGCCCACCGGCACCGCTTCCCAGCGCTCAGCGCCGTGCAGCAGCGTCCAGTTGGCGGCCTCGCCGTTGCCGCGCATCAGGCGCACCGCCTTGTGGCGCGCCAAGTCGTCGGGGGTCTGCGGGTCGCCGTGCTCGGCCAGGTAGCTGGGCGAGGCATACAGGCTGTGGGTGAACACCGCCAGTTTGCTGGCCACCAAGAGCGCATCGTCGGGCAAATCACCCATGCGGATGGCCACATCGAAGCCCTCACCCAGCAGGTCCACCCGCCGGGGTGACAGGTCCAGATCCAGCGAAATGGCCGGGTGCAGCGCCATGAAGGCGGCCAGGCTGTCCACCAGCAGCAAGTTGGCAAAGTCGCTGGGCATGGACACGCGCAGCCGCCCGCTGGGCGCGGCCTGGCGCTGCTCGCGCAGCGCGCTCACAGCCGCCACCTCGGCCACCACCTGGCGGGCGTGCTCCAGCAGCTGCAGGCCCAATTCGGTGAGGGTTTGCCGGCGCGTGGTGCGCAGCAGCAGGCGCTCGCCCATGCGCTGCTCCAGCGCAGCCAGACGCCGCGACACGGTGGACTTGGGCAAACCCAGCCGCTCGGCGGCGCGGCTGAAACTGCCCAGTTCGGCCACGCGGGCAAAGATGAGCAGATCGTTGGGGTCGATCCCAGTTTCAGCGATTGATTGTTCCATTACAGCAACAATCATATCCATTTCAAGAGATTCACACGGTGATTGATGCGCCTTAAAGTCCACGCATCGAACAACGATTTTTAAAAAGACCGCCATGACCACCGCCCCACTCACCATCCCCAGCGTCCAGCAACCCCGCCGCGTGGAGCGTCTGATCGCGGGGCAGCCCACGTCGGACGGCGCGGGCGTCAAGCTCACCCGCGTGCTCACGCAAGACCTGCAGCGCCGCTTGGACCCGTTCCTGATGCTCGACGCCTTTGGCAGCGACAACCCGGACGACTACATCGCCGGCTTCCCCGACCACCCGCACCGGGGTTTTGAGACCATCACCTACATGATTGCGGGCCGCATGCTGCACCGCGACAGCGCGGGCAACGAAGGCTTGCTGGAAAACGGGGGCGTGCAATGGATGACCGCAGGCAAAGGCGTGATCCATTCCGAGATTCCGCAGCAAGAAGAAGGCGTGATGGAAGGTTTTCAGCTCTGGCTGAACCTGCCCGGGCGCGACAAGATGAACGCGCCCTGGTACCGCGATTTCAAAAACGCCGAGCTGCCGCAGTTCACCACCCCCGAGGGTGTGGCCGTGACCGTGATCGCCGGTGAGAGCCATGGTGTGGGCGGTGCTGTGACGCGCGACGCCTCTGCACCGCTGTACATCGACCTGCATTTCCAGGCTGGCGCCACCTTTGCGCAAGCATTGCCTGCCGGGCACAACGCCTTTGTGTACGTGTACCGGGGAGAAGTCACGATCAACGGCCAGCGTGTGCCTGCACAGCGCATGGCCCTGCTGGCCAACGAGCCCGGCAGCGACGGCGTCGTGATCGAAGCCAGCGCCGACGCCAAAGCCCTGTTGATTGCCGGGCGCCCGCTGAACGAGCCCATCGCACAGTACGGCCCGTTTGTGATGAACACCAAAGAAGAGATCTACCAAGCGCTGAACGATTTTCGGGATGGGCGACTGGGCGAAGAAGCGCAGGCGTAAAAGAAGGCAGCTCAGGGCCTTGCGTGCTCCAGCCTGCGCAGGCGCAGCGCACACCCCATCGCCACCAGGGCGCAAGCGCTGGCCAGCCAAAACACGCTGGCCAGCCCCAAGGCAGACGACAACAAACCCCCGCCCAAGCCACCCAAAACCCCGGGCAGGCCATAGCCCACCACGGTGTAAAGCGCCTGTCCGCGACCGCGCAAGCGCCCAGGAAAATGGTGCGACACCAGCGCAATGCACACCGTGTGGTGCGCGGCAAACGTGATGGCATGCAGCGCCTGCGCCAGCAACAGCAGCGGCAACACCAAAGGCAACCCGGCGGTCAGCCCCATGCGCAGCGCCATGAGCCCAGCGGCCAGCACCAGCCAACCGGTGAGCGAGAGCAAGGGCAGCCAGCGCCCCTGAAAGAAAAACCAGCCAATCTCGATCACCACCGACAAGGCCCACAGCAAGCCAATCACGGTCTTGCTGTAGCCCAGACTGTCCAAGTAGAGCGAGAAAAACACGTAAATAAAGATGTGCGCAAGGATGTGAAAAAACACGGCGGCAAACAACCAGCGCACCGTCGGCAGCCGCAACACCGGCCACATGTCGGGGTGTTCGACCTCAAAGTGGGCAGGTTCTTTGAAGTCGGGCAGCAGCCACACGCTGACCACCACCGCCGCCAGCGTCACCAGCGTCCAAGCGGGGAAATGCCCCATGCCAAAGCGCTCAAACCACCA
>JAUXXN010000277.1 GCA_030684755.1 Hydrogenophaga sp. | reverse complement strand
CAGCCCTTGGGCCAGCCGCTCGCTCACCATGCCCCCGCTGGGGAATTTGGATGCCTACATTTCTGCCGTCAACCGCATGCCGCTGCTGACGCTGGAAGAAGAGCAAAGCGCCGCGCGCAGCCTGCGCGACCACAACGACCTGGAAGCCGCTGGGCGTCTGGTGATGTCGCACCTGCGCTTGGTGGTGTCGATCGCCCGCCAATACCTGGGCTACGGTCTGCCCCACGGTGACCTGATTCAGGAAGGCAATGTGGGCCTGATGAAAGCCGTGAAACGCTTTGACCCCGACCAGGGCGTGCGCCTGGTGAGCTACGCCATGCACTGGATCAAGGCCGAGATCCACGAATACATTCTGAAAAACTGGCGCATGGTCAAGCTGGCCACCACCAAAGCACAGCGTAAGCTGTTCTTCAACCTGCGCTCGCGCAAGCAAGGTTTCCGCGCCGACGCGCTGGACGGCGACACGCACCGCGACGCACTGTCCGACACCGAAGTGGGCACGATGGCGCGCGAACTGAAGGTGAAGCCGGAAGAGGTGCGTGAAATGGAAACCCGCCTGTCGGGTGGCGATGTGGTGCTGGACCCCGGCCCGGGTGACGACGGCGAAGACAGCTTCGGCCCCATTGCCTACCTGGCCGACGCGACCCACGAGCCCACGGCGGTGCTGGAGTCGGCCGAGCGCGACGCGCTGGCCACCGAAGGCATTGCCTTGGCCATGGGCGAGCTGGACGAGCGCTCGCGCCGCATCGTCAGCGAACGCTGGCTGAAGGTGAACGACGACGGCTCGGGTGGCATGACGCTGCACGAACTGGCCGCCGAATACGGCGTGAGCGCCGAGCGGGTGCGCCAGATTGAGGTGGCGGCCATGAAAAAAATGCGCAAGGCTCTGGCGGTTTACGCCTGAACCTGGGGCCTCGCCCTCCGCGCAAAAGCCCCGGCTGAAGACTCAGCCGGGGCTTTTTGCTACCTGGGGCCTGCTGCATGGACGCCACAGCCTGGCCGAGGTCTGGCACCAAGTGGTCCCAGCATCCGAAGAAGGGACGGCGGGACAAGACAAAATAGGCGATGCGCATTTTTCAACTCCAACGCCCCACCCGTTTCAGCACCCAGCTGCGCCAATGGGGTGGTCTGCTGTGTCTCGTGGGACTGCTTGTGTGGATGCTGACCGGTGCATCCAACGCACAAGCGACCAGTTCAAGCAACCATGTGACACTGCCACCGGTGGTGCTCGACAAAGCACAAGACCGTGTGCCGCTGGCCCAGCGCAGCCTGTTCTGGGTCGATCCCACCGGCACACTGAGCGCCCAAGAGGTGGCACAACAACAAGACCGCCTGCCGTTTGCGGTGCGCGGCCCCAAGCACCGCCTGCTGATCGGTGCAGAGGCGGTGCTCTGGGTGCGGTTTGAAACCTGGGTGAAAGACACCAGCGCGCACTGGGAGGTCGAGTTGACGCACTCGGGTATCGACCTGGTGAGTTTGTATTACCATCACCCCAACGGCGATTGGCACGCACAACACGCAGGAGACAGCATTCCGGTTCGAGACTGGGCGTCGCCCGACCGCTACCCGGTATTTGCACTGGACGCGCGAACCGATGCGCCCACGACCTACTGGGTTCGCATCCAACATGCCCGGGTGCCTTTTTCAGGCGAACTGTTCGTACACCGCCACAGCCACTTGCGCGAACAGCGCATCACCCAACAATTCATGTTGGGTGCGTATTTCGGTATGGCCTTGCTGCTGACGGTGGTGGCCGTGGTCAATGCCCTGGTGTTTCGCGATCTCAGCTTTGCGGCTTACGCGGTCTACATCACGGTACTGGGCCTGACGCTGGCGGCATCCTTGGGCGTGGGTGGGCAGTTTCTGTGGCCCCATTCGGCGCGTTGGAACGGACTGTCCGAATTCGTCTTGCTGCCCATGGTGGCGGTGACGGGATTGCTGTTTGTGCGGCATGTGGTGCAGCCCCGGCGCATCGGTCGCTGGCTTGACCGGTTGTCGCTCACCCTGGCCGGTGTGCTGATGGTG